>JAJDBA010000310.1 GCA_029261675.1 Nitrospinaceae bacterium | reverse complement strand
ATTACTTTCCTAAATTCTTTAAATAAATACTTGGCTTGAGGATCAAAACTCAAGGGGTTAGAATGCCAGCGGATATTTTGTTTGTAAATTGGGAATGGAGAAAAGTGTGATTAAGAAGGTGTTTTTTCTGGGACTTATGATTGCGTTGACGGGGTGGTTAAGCCATTCGAAAGCAGAAGCCTCGGACTCGAAAAGAATTGAGAGACTGGAAAAAAGACTTGAAATCATGGAGGAGAGGGAGAGGTCTAGATATAGAAAAGGCGAGAAGGAAATCCTTACGTATTATAAAAATGGATTCAAAATGCGAACCCGCGATAATCAGTTTAAGTTTCAGGTGGGTGGACGAATTATGCATGACTGGGGATTCTTTAATGAATCGGATACCTTCGAATCCACTATTGGGCAACAGGAAAATGGAGCTCGGTTTCGCCGCGTCCGATTTTTCATGGCAGGTATTCTCTATAACTTAATGAAGTTTAAATTTGATATCGATGTGGATGGAGGTTCCAACGGTGTAACATTTAAAGATATGTATATTGGAATAACCCATATCCCAATTCTTGGAAATTTTCAGGTAGGCCACTTTAAACGCCCTGCCTCTTTAGATTCCGTCACCAGCTCCAAATATCTGACATTTATAGAACGATCTTTGACAAATACCTTTTTCAAAACTCGAAACACAGGCTTTGCTTTTTTCAATCATGCTCTGGACCAGAGGCTCACTTGGTCGGTCTTTGTTAATAAAGAAACCAGTGAAAGGCCACCGGATTTTAGAATTGATGGCGACTGGAATGTAACTAGTAGAGTCACTGGGTTGCCTTATATTACCGAAGATGGAAAAAGCTGGGTTCATTTGGGAGCAAGTTGGAGTTATGAAAAGGCTACGGACAATCAAGTTACATTCCGCGGGGCACGCGATACCGAAATTACCAGTACCTTTTTAACCACGGGGGCTATTGCTGCTCGTAAATTCAACATTGTTGGATTGGAAGGTGCTGTGAATTGGAATCAGTTTGGTTTGCAAGGCGAGTATGTGATTACTGATGTTCAAAGAGATGAGAACACCAATGGTCAGTTGGATGCCTTTTATATTCAAGGAAGCTGGTATTTGACAGGGGAAAACCGTCGCTATTCTAAAAGAAAAGGAGTCATCGCCAGATTCAAACCGAACCAGAACTTTAGCTGGAACAAAAAATGGTCTCAAGGACGTGGAACTGGAGCTCTGCAATTGGCAGTCCGCTATGCCGAGTTGGACTTGAATGACCAAAGCGCGGGCATCGCCGGTGGCGAACAAAAGAGTTTGACACTGGGACTCAATTGGGAATTAAATCCTGTATCACGTGTTATGTACAACTATGTCCACGCTGATTTCACCAGTGGAATCGAAACAGATAACGGCATTTTGGACTCAAATATCATTCGCTTTCAGATCGATTGGTAATAATTGCTTAAAAGCAGCTATTTAATCAACCTTCCTAGTTAGTACCCCCTTTTGAACTCCAAAAAGAGTTAAATTCTGCAGAATTAAGAAAAGTTTTATCCCGCCTTTTTATTTTCTTTATATCCTTTTACTAAACTCCACTTAGTAAATACTCGCTATTTGAAGATTTTATTAATCTTACCTTTATTGAATCTTTATTTTTTCTTCACAAATGAAAAGTAGTCTTACATTAATGAAAAAGGAGCTAAAAATGAATCGTTTAATTATGTTTTTTGCCTTATCTGCAGTTTTTTTGCTTTCCTTTGGTGGAAATAGCTATGCAGAAAAAATAGCTGGAAAAATTCGCATTGATGGTTCAAGTACAGTTTTCCCAATTACCGAAGCTGTCGCGGAAGAGTTTCAAAAAAAGCACCGAAAAGTTCGCGTAACTGTGGGTATTTCGGGAACAGGTGGTGGATTTAAAAAATTTACAACAGGTCAAACGGATATAAATGATGCATCTCGACCAATTAAAAAGTCCGAACAAGAAAAAGCCCAAAAGAATGGTATTTCCTATATTGATTTACCCGTTGCTTATGACGGATTATCTGTAGTCATCAACCCAAAAAATGATTTTGTAGATCATCTCACCGTTACCGAGCTAAGAAAAATCTGGCAACCAGGTAGTGCTGTAAAGACTTGGAGTGACGTGCGACCTGAATGGCCTAATAAAGCCATCAAGCTTTATGGCCCAGGAGCAGATTCAGGAACTTTCGATTACTTTACTAAGGCAATCAATGGAAAATCTCAAGCATCCCGTTCCGATTTCACCGCTAGTGAAGATGATAATGTGCTGGTGATGGGGGTTGCAGGTGATCCATATGCTCTTGGATATTTTGGTTACGCGTATTACAAGGAAAACAAGTCCAGATTAAAAGTGGTTCCTGTGGATGGAGGAGAAGGCCCTGTTAAGCCCTCTGAGAAATCAATTAATGATGGCTCTTATAAGCCTCTTTCTCGCCCAATTTTTATCTATGTCAGCAATCAAGGATCTCAGAAATCTCAAGTTAAAGAATTTGTTCGCTTTTATTTAAAGAATGCTGCAGAGCTTTCCAAAGAAGTTGGATACATCCCACTTCCAGACAAAGACTATCAAAACTCTTTGAACGAGTTCGAAAAATGGAGCAATACCTTGATTGGAAAAAATCAATCAGGCTTGAATGTTAAAAAAGCATCTTTTAAATAAAAGGAAATTAGACTCTTGCAAAGTAGCTCTAGTGGCTTGGCAGAAAATAAAAGCGTTTTAAGGTTAGGTAGGTCAAAACGCTGGAGTGAGGAATGTATTAAAGCGGTTCTGTTTCTCTGTGCCTCAATTTCTGTTCTAACGACCTTTGCAATTGTCTGGATCTTGATTCGTGAGGCGGGAATATTCTTTCAAGAAGTTCCCGTCTCCGACTTTCTTTTTGGTACTTTATGGGCACCCTTATTGGAACCACGTTCTTTCGGTGTTCTTCCCTTGGTTTGTGGAACAATTCTTATAGTCGTTGGGACAGCATTATTTGCACTTCCAGTTGGTTTGGCTACAGCGATTTATATGAGCGAATACGCTTCATCAACGATTAGAAGTATTTTAAAACCTATTTTAGAAGTTCTGGCGGGAATCCCTACTGTCGTATATGGTTATTTTGCCCTCACTTTCATAACGCCGTTATTGCGAGAGATTTATCCAGAGGTACAGATTTTCAATGCTGCCAGTGCATCCATCGTAGTGGGTATCATGATTCTACCAATGGTAGCTTCATTATGCGATGACACGCTTCGTGCTGTACCGGATTCTTTGCGTCAAGGAGGGTATGCGGTGGGAGCAACTCAGTGTGAAGTAACAATTGGAGTTGTTGTTCCATCTTCTCTGTCGGGAATTATGGCTTCTTTTGTATTAGCACTTTCGCGCGCAATTGGAGAAACAATGGCAGTCACGCTTGCTGCTGGAGCAACTCCTAATATGACATTAGACCCTTTTGTCGCTATTCAGACGATGACAGCTTATATAGTTCAAGTCAGTCTTGGCGATACACCCGCAGGAGAGATAGGGTATCAGACCATTTTTGCAGTTTCTGCGTTGCTTTTTATCATTACTCTTTGCATGAATGTTTTTTCAAATAAACTTTTACGCAGATTTCGAGAGGTGTATGAGTGATTTCTCGTAATTTGAAAAACCGATATCTCATTGCAAAAATATTTCACGGGTTCTGTTTTTCTGTCGCATGGCTTGGTGTTTTAATTTTGGGGATTTTATTGTTCCATGTCACGCGGGAAGGGTTTCCATGGCTGGATATGCAATTCCTGACTGAGTTCCCGTCTCGTTTTCCCGCAAAGGCAGGAATTAAATCAGCTTTGTATGGAACTCTCTGGCTCATTAGTTTTACCGCGCTTATTTCAGTTCCAATTGGAATAGGTGCTGGGGTTTATCTTGAAGAGTTTGCGAAAAAAAATCGTTTGACACAATTTATCGACCTTAATATTGCCAATTTAGCAGGTGTTCCGTCAATTGTTTATGGAATGTTAGGCTTGGTAATTTTTGTTCGATGGTTTGGGTTAGAACAAAGTGTTTTGGCTGGTAGTATGACGATGAGTCTTTTGATATTGCCAGTAATAATCATCTCCACCCGGGAAGCTTTACGTGCTGTGCCTAATACAATCAGACAGGCGGCTTTCGCATTGGGCGCGACACGTTGGCAAACAGTATCTGCGCATGTGCTTCCTGCAGCTTTTCCGGGAGTGCTCACAGGTATTATCCTCGCTTTATCCAGAGCGATCGGAGAAACTGCTCCCTTAATTATGATTGGTGCACTGACTTATGTGGCTTTTGTTCCTGAAGGGCCGATGGATGATTTTACAGCACTGCCAATTCAAATTTTCAATTGGGCTTCCCGACCTCAAAAGGAATTTCATGAGCTTGCAGCAGCAGGAATTCTTGTTCTATTGTTTGTCCTATTATTAATGAATTCTCTTGCTGTAATTATCCGTCATAGGCTGGAGAAAAGAAAACAATGATCGCTAATTTATTGAAAGCCAAACCGACAACAAATGTGGTGACTGGAAAAATGGAAGAAAATCAAAGGAATATAGTTCTTGAAATAGAAGATGTGAAAATCAGCTATAGCGGTGAAATGGCAGTTAAAGGTATCACTTTGTCTATCCCTAGAAATGAAATTACAGCCATTATCGGGCCGTCGGGGTGTGGGAAAAGCACTTTACTTCGTTCGCTTAATCGTATGAACGATTTTGTATTGGGAGCAAAGGTGGAGGGTAAAATTCTATATCACGGTATTGATCTTTATGGAAAAGATGTCGACCCTGTAGAAGTGCGACGCAAAATTGGAATGGTTTTTCAAAAACCCAATCCTTTTCCAAAGTCGATTTTTGATAACGTTTCATGGGGGCCTATAATTAACGGCTATAAAGGGGATGTTTATGCCTTAGTGGAGAAATCACTTCAACAAGCCGCTCTATGGGATGAAGTTAAAGATCGACTGAAAAGTTCAGCGATGACATTGTCTGGAGGTCAGCAACAACGCCTATGTATAGCACGAGCGCTGGCAATGGAACCTGATGTCATACTGATGGATGAACCTTGTTCTGCGTTAGACCCTGTATCGACGGCACATATTGAGGATTTAATGTTTGAACTGAAGAAAGAATATACCTTGGTTATTGTAACGCATAATATGCAACAGGCTTCGCGTGCGTCAAAATACACAGCATTTTTTGAGTCTGGAAATTTAATAGAATTTGGGGAGACTCAGAATATTTTCACACTTCCAAAAGAAAATCGAACTGAAGATTATGTTACGGGTCGCTTCGGATAAACAGAGGACGATATGGGAAAGCATTTATTAAGAGACTTGGATGGTCTTAAGAAAGAACTTTTAACGAGTGGTTCACTGGTTGAAGAAGCGGTTAACGACTCCATTGATGCATTGGTCAATCGCCGAATGAAACTTGCTAAAGAGGTGATAGAGGGCGACTACGAAATCAACCAGCGGGAAAATAAGATTGAAGAGGAATGCCTCAAGTTACTGGCATTGCACCAACCTGTGGCGGGGGACTTACGGTTTATAATTACTGTTCTTAAAGTAAATAACGATTTGGAAAGGATAGGGGATTTGGCTGTGAATATTGCCGAACGTGCGCTCTACCTTTCTAATAATGAGCCCCTCAAAGCGGTTCTCAAATTCCCTCGCATGGCGGACGGTGCCCGAAAAATGGTTCGTAAAAGCCTTGATGCGCTGATTGGAATGGATACAAAGCTTGCGCGAAATGTTTTAACTTTAGATGATGAAATTGATGATCTAAATAGAGAAATGTATTCTACGTTGCAAGTAATAATGCGCGAGAATCCAGAAACCATCGACCGAGCAGTGCATATCCTTTCGGTATCTCGTTATTTGGAGCGGATTGCAGATCTATCTACCAATATTGCTGAAGACGTTGTATTCATGGTGGAGGGTGAATTGATCCGGCACAAAGCGGTTGACTCGTCTTAATTAAAGTGGGGTTGAACTATAAAAAGCTATGAGCTTGCTAGATTAGGCTCCAAGAACTTCTGGGGGATTGGTAAGCTTTGGAATTTTTTCTTCTTTCGCTGTTACATCCTGAGGACTATTTCGCAACATATTTAGAAGTCGGACTAGCGTCGATTTCAATTCTTTCCTATGTACAACATTGTCAATGAGACCGTGCTCCAATTGGAATTCGGCTCTTTGAAAACCATCTGGTAGTTTTTGTTTGATGGTTTGCTCAATTACGCGTGGCCCGGCAAAGCCTATCAGTGCTCCCGGTTCGGCAAGAATGACATCACCCAACATGGAAAAACTTGCTGACACACCGC
>JAJDBA010000309.1 GCA_029261675.1 Nitrospinaceae bacterium | reverse complement strand
CCGGATTGGGAAAGGTCTGCAATATGTTTCCCAGTGGCTGAGTCATAAAAACTTTACCATCTTCTTGCAAATCGACTGGAATCACCCCGGCCTTAAAATTCAAACGTAAATGGTCTTGTGTTGCAGGAATCAAACCCGCATGGCGCAAAACAAAAGCCGTGCCCAAAGTAGGGTGACCGGCAAAAGGGATTTCCTTTTCCGGAGTAAATATTCTGACATCGAAATCTGCGTCGGGATGAGAAGAGGGGAGAACGAACGTGGTTTCAGACAAGTTCATTTCCCTCGCGACCTGCTGAAACTGTGGCTCTTTGAAATCTTCACCGCGTAAAAATACGGCTAATGGATTGCCTCCAAATAGTTCATCGGAAAAAACGTCGACCTGATAGAAAGGTGTTTCCAAAATAATTCCTTACGAAAGATTTTTATCGACCCATCGCTTGAGCACATATAAAGCCCAAGGGCGTGACCATGATATTTTTCCTGCTAAAAACTGTTTCCAAATACTCTCCACCGTCGCCTGTGAAATCAAATCTTGCAGTGGCTGCACAGTAGAAAGTAAAACGGATTCCATTTCCGATTTCATTGCGCCGCGCATCCAGGGTTCGAAGGGTAGTGTGAAGCCCATTTTTTTACGGTGCACAATCGAATCGGGTAGGGCAGGCTTCATCGAATCCACCAGCAGAGCTTTGGGGGTTTTAGACAACTTTTTAAGATGAGTTGGCATGCTGAACATATGCTCAACGAGTTTATGATCCATGAAAGGCACTCGCACCTCTAATGGATGCGACATACTCATCATGTCGGTATCTCTAAGAAGCATGTTCTGCAAATAATGAGTGGTTTCCAAATAAGAGATCAAATTAAAATCGCCATCGAGATTTTCATAACTGAGCGATTCGCTGGTCGCTTCGAAATCTTTTTGAATTTCTTTTTCTGCCAAAGTCGGGTCAACAAACAATTCAAAAATTTGATCTTCGCAATAAAGAGCTCGTAGCAAATAGTACTCATGCACTCCGCTAAATTTTCCTTCTGTCCAATGCTTGATTTTATTGTTTTGATCAGACGGAAAAGATTTTTTTAATATCCCAGTAGCTAGCCGCAATAAAAAATTGGGCAACTGTTTTACCATTGTCTTCCGAGCACGCAATTCCGGAAGAAGACGGAAAGAGGGGTAGCCACCAAATAATTCGTCGCCGCCCAATCCGCTCAACACCACTTTCAATCCCGCTTCCTGAGCCGCACGGGAAATAAGAAACGTATTAATCCCATCCATTGTCGGTTGATCCATGGCGCCGATTGCCGCGGGCAGGGCATCCAACAACTGTTCTTCATCTAAAGTGAGTAACTGATGCTTCGTTTTAAACAAACGCGATATTTCTGCTGAGTGCTCAGACTCATCAAACTCTTTTTCTTTGAACCCAATAGTGAGTGTGTTTATCGGCTCGTCTGAAATGCTCGCCATATGAGAAACGATGGCGCTTGAATCAATGCCACCACTTAAAAAAGCACCGATAGGAACATCGCTGACTTGTCTGAACCTTACAGCATCCTGAAGGATGTTCTGAATGGATTCACCGTCATTTTCAATCACTTCCAAAGAATTCAAGGGATGCCAATAGCGTGTTTCCTCAAAGTTACCTTCTCGGTCAACAATGAGATAATGACCCGGTTTGAGTTCCTGAATATTGCCGATTAGGGTGCTTGGGGATTTCAAATGCCCGAATGAAAGGTAATGATAGAGTCCAGTAGGGTTTATTTCAGAATCCGATAATCCCGAAGCGAGTAGGGCGCGTACTTCAGAAGCGAATAAAAACTGTTTTTCAGTGGATAGATAATAGAGAGGTTTTATGCCCAGTCGATCACGCACTAGAATCAGCGATTGTTTTTTGGAATCCCATACAGCAAACGCAAACATGCCTCGGAGTTTTTGCAGACAATCCAGGCCCCAGTGTTCGTAAGATTTTAAAAGAACCTCCGTGTCTGATTGCGAATTAAAACGGAAATTGTCAGATAATTCTTCGCGCAGTTCTCTGTAGTTATATATTTCGCTGTTGGTAGAAAGCCAGAGAGATTGGTCGTCGTTGGGCATCGGTTGATGGCCACCGGGACTAAGATCAATGATGGAGAATCTCTGATGACCTAAATGGAGAGTCGGGCCGTCTTCACTGGATATAAGTTCTTCTCCACGATCATCAGGGCCACGATGCCGGATGCTATCCAGCATTAACCGGAGAATTTTACCCGAACTCCCAGGTTGGCTATTTTCATCAAAATCGAGAAGACCCGCTATGCCGCACATATTACTTGATAAGGAAAATGGAGTTATCGGGAAATCAAACCCGCTCGGGTTTTTGAATCATTGGCTGAAGTGATCATATCAAAATTCCAATAGCAAAGGAGAATTGCCTTACTATTTTAAATCTCTGATAGTGCTCGGTGTATGCGTTCCATAAGACGTCGAAAATGCATATGATCTGACTTGTCATCACAATTTTGAATGAGCTCTTCTGTTTCACGCATAAGTGAACGCATGGACGAAAACCTTTCGTCTGCTGACATTTTTCTGCGGAGTACTTTACTGTTCAGTTTCTCAATTTCATTTGATATTCTTTCATATTCAATGGCAGTTATAGCCCCTTTCCCATTAGGGTTTCGACCTTCCAGCATTGATGCTTCAAGCATTTTGCGCATATCTCTCATTTCTGCCTGGAGATATTCGAGAGCCATGCTTTCTTTATTACTTTCTAGATCAGGGATTTGAGCGGGTGAGCTTAGAGCAAGAAGCTTAACTATTGAGTTAATATTAGTTGAATCACTTTCTGCACTTGCCGTAGCTTCTATTGAAGCTTTAAGTTCTTTCTGAATTGACAGAACTTCATGATACTTCATCTCTTTTGGATAATCTAATACTCTAAGAGGTGTTATATCAAAAATTTTAGGAGTACCCTTTTCTTGGATAAGTACTACTGGTTTATCGAAAGCTTGTCTAATACCCAATTCAAATAAAACATTTGGGTTTCGATTACTTAAGTCGCAAACTGCTAGTGGGGCTTCTATTAATTTTTTGAGTATATCTAGATGGATGAGATTCGTTTCTTTAACGTCATCAGCGCGAACTGGATTGTAATTAGAAAGTTCGCATGAGGGTTTTATAATATCTTCATAAACATGACCAAAATGACCTTCAGGATACCCATCAGGATCTGAAATAGGCATGATAATAAAGCAGTCTTTCTTTGTTCCTTTAGCCATTGTTTGGCACTCCATTCAATATTTTTTTGACTAAAACATCTTAACATCACATTAATTTTTCTTGCCCCGAAATTTATATTTCTAGGACCGTCTTAACCAAGGTATCGCGCAATTGTTTGGTTCCTATAACATATATTATGTCAACTAGGAATTGGAGCTTGATTTAGGGGGCTGAATACAGCCTTTAGATGGGTTCTACCCTATATATTTGGGACTACTTCTTATTAAGGGTGTCTTTTACGGCTTTGACAATATGGTTGTGGGACAATCCATACTTTTCATATAACTGGGGTCCGGTTCCGGTCTCAGCGAACTGGTCTTTAACGGCCACTCGTGTGAACGGAACGGCGATTTGATTGTCGAGCAAAACTTCACCAACGGCATCACCAAGGCCGCCGATAATATTATGATCTTCTGCGGTGATCAATGCGCCATGTTTGCGAGTTTGATCCACTACAATTTCACGATCGATGGGTTTTAAGGTCGATATATTGACCAGGGTCACATTGATATTTTCATTTGCCAGTTGCTCCATGGCTACGAGGCTCTCTTGAACCATGGTTCCTGTAGCAAAAATAACCAGATCGCTACCTTCTTTCACGACCCTGCCCTTGCCAATTTCAAACTTATAGGAAGAATCGAAGATGCCTTTAACTTTGGGTCGTCCCAAACGAAAATATGCGGGGCCTTTGTAGTCTACAAGTGCTTTGGTGGCTTGAACGGTTTCTTCCCAATCCGCAGGTTGGATAACAATCATATTAGGAATAGCGCGGGTATAGGCGATATCGACGATCATTTGCGCGCTTGGGCCATCTTCACCCACCGCAAGACCACAATGGGTGCCTGCTAATGTCACATTGGTGTTCGAATAAGCCAAACTGACAAGAACTTGATCCATCGTTCTGCCAAGTAGAAAACAAGAGAAGCTTGTGGCAAAAGGAATTTTGCCTGTGGTTGCCAGTCCCGCCGCGGTACAGACCATATCGGCTTCAGCGATCCCCATATTAAAGAACCGATCCGGGAACGCCTGCCCAAATTTTTTCGTCCGCGTACTGTCACTGACTCCTGAATCGAGAACAACGATATCGGTATTAGCCCCGATATCTACCAAAGTTTGGCCGTAGGCATCGCGTGTTGCTGCGTCTTTCATTCTTACTCCAATTCCTTTAAAGCTTTTTCATAATCTTCTTTAGAAGGCGCTACACCATGCCAGGCGGTTTGTCCTTCCATAAAGCTGACACCTTTACCTTTGATGGTGTCGGCTATGATAACCCTTGGTTTGTCTGGATGTGCAGGTAATTGCAAGACCTTCATTATCTCATCCATTTTATGACCGTCGATACGGTGGACATCCCAACCGAATGATTCCCATTTGGCTTCAATCGGCTCGATATCTTTAAGGTCTTTGGTGATATTGTCTTGCGCTACTTTATTAAAGTCGACAATCGCAATGAGGTTATTGCTTTTAAACTTCGATGCTGACATTGCCGCTTCCCAAATCTGTCCTTCTTGTATCTCACCATCCCCTAAGATGACATAAGTTTTGGAGTCAAAGCCTTGCAGTCGGGTTCCTAATGCTATCCCGTGAGCGACACTCAACCCTTGTCCTAAGCTACCTGAGGCAATTTCAACACCTGGAGTTTTAGGGTGGCAATGGCCAGAAAGAAATCGTTTGCTGTTAATTTTTCTATAGTCATCGAGGTCGGACACTTCAATGAATCCTGCCCTTGCAAGAACGGAATAATGAATCCCGGAAGCATGGCCTTTGCTCAATAAAAAACGGTCGCGTTTGGGGTCTTTTGGATTGCTGGAGTCGTATCGAAGGATTCCACCGAAGAACAAAGCGGTCATCAAGTCGGTTGCCGACAAGCTGCCACCTGGGTGCCCTGATCCCGCCTGAAAAATGATTTTCAGGGCCAGACGCCTGAGCTCTAATGCGGAATTTTCCAGCTCTTTAATATCTGTAGTCATAAATAAACCATTTCTGCTAAAAAAACGTGATCATGCTTATAGCATAACCCTTTTCTATTTGCGAATTGAAAAAGGCAGACTGCCAGCAAATGCCATCAGGTTGAAATACAGGGGTTATGTTTGCGATTCTGGGAGGGTCACAAAGTCATTACATAAAGAAAGCAAAATTTCGAAGTTAACAGGCTTGGTGAAAAATGAATTGGCCCCTGCTTCGAGAACCTCAGCTTCGGAGTAACGTAAATCTCCAGATATGCTGATAATTTTTATATTTTCCGTTTTAGGATCTGCCCGCAAGTTTTTGCAAACCTGCAATCCATTGATGCCGGGCAAGGTAATATCTAAAATCATAATGGTGGGCTGAAACTCTGCCGCTTTTTTTCCCGCTTCCCATCCATCGTACGCGGTCTCAACAAGAAAATTGTTTTTCTGGAAAATCTTTTTTAGAAGATCGCAAAATTTAACTTCATCATCGACCACCAATACTTTTCGAGTCGACTTATCTTTTTTCTCTTTCTCTAAAATCTCCTGGATCATCGCAATGGTGTAGCCCTTTTTTTGTAAGGCATAAACCTGCTTGCACCGTTCCTCTACCCAGGCGGGATAATAGCCCACGATACCTTTGCCGCCAGGATGGCCTTCTTTTTGCGGATCTGGGAAAAAGCGGTATTTTTTTTGCCACAACCATAGTGTCTTCCGGGTTATGGGCACTACCTTTAAAATATCAGCTGCAGTGATTCTTGACATGGTCCGTCCTGACCTTTGAGTGAAATAATCGTTCCTAATCGATAATTAACTATATAGCATTTCCGCTCGATATACCACAGTAAATGTAAATTGCCCCTATCGAAACGAGGTTACGCTAATTTTTAAATTATTGTTTTATTTATTAATTTAAAATATATTATCTTATCCTATATATAGATTTGTTGGGAAATATTTCTAAGGGGTAGTCGTAAAATGGTTTTTCAAAAGATATTCAAGAAAAAGCCCTAAAAATCCGATAAATAACATAAAAATCAACTATTTATTTGCGCAAAGCTCAATTATAAAGGGAAAATTTTAACAACCCAGCTTGCGTTTGTCATATCAATTAGTGAGTCCGGTAAATATAATGGGTATATCTCTACTTATTTAAGGTTTGGAGTTCAAAAAAATATGGGTTTTATCAGCAAAATTATAATCTGTGGCGTTACTTTTACCGCCTTATTTCTAGCACCGCAAAAGGTTATTGCCGAGGAAATTTCTATATCCCCTCTTCCTGTTTCTTTGACTCTGAAAGAAGCGATTGCAGACACATTAAAAAATAATTTGAGTATTGCGGTTCAAAAATACAATTCGAAAATTGTTGAACAATCTATTTTTGAAAAAGAAGCGGATTTCGATGCCACCTTTGATTTTGAATTAGCCGTAGGCGAGGAAACGCGTCAGGCTGCAGGTGCTTTTGCGAACCCCACTAAAAGTAGAAATCAGGATTATGACTGGGACTTTTCTATCGCACAAAAATTTGTGACAGGGGGAGATTATGAGTTGAGTTTCGATACCAACAGAAGTTTGACCAACTCAACCTTTGTGGGACTCAACCC
This sequence comes from Nitrospinaceae bacterium, assembly GCA_029261675.1. Lineage (GTDB taxonomy): Bacteria > Nitrospinota > Nitrospinia > Nitrospinales > VA-1 > UBA8687. Next base: position 29,118 of record JAJDBA010000309.1, on the reverse strand, counting down.
GCAATACACCTCAGATGTGAACTTGACGCTAACCCAGCCCCTGTTAAAAGATTTTGGGATTGATAATAACAAGCGTGAAATTTATATCGCTAAAAACAATCAGAAGATATCGGACTATGAGTTTAAAAGTTCTGTCATTGATGTGATTACCGAAGCTGAGAACATTTACTGGGATCTGGTTTTCAGTATTGAGGATCTAAAGGTAAAGAAAAAATCGCTGGAACGGGCACAAGATCTGGAAAAGCAGGTTAAAGCTCAGGTTGATGTTGGCACCATGGCTCCATTAGAGGTTTTGCAAGCACAATCAGAAGTTGCATCTCGCGATCAGTTGCTCTTAAGCGCGCAAGATCTTATTCTTGATAATGAAGATAACTTGAAAAACATCCTCAATTACACTTTTGACTCTGAGCGTGGCCAAAAAGGTATTCGCCCTACTGATGCACCCTTATTTGACCCTGGGATGGAAGGAACTCTCGATGAGGCACTACAGGCAGCTTTAAGCCAAAGGCCTGATCTGTTGGGTAAAAAGAAGGAACTTGATAATCGCAACATTGAAGTTAAATACAATGAAAACCAGCTATACCCCACACTCGATCTCGTTAGCAGCTTGGGGCTCAATGGCATCAGCGGTGAGGCCATAAATATCACCAGCGGTACTGTTCAGGGACTCAGTAAGTTTGGTGGAGGATATGACAAATCCCTCAGCGAGCTCACTACAGGTAAATATCATCTTTGGCAGTTTGGATTGAACTTGAGCTACCCTCTTGGCAACCGTGCCGCAAAAAGCAAACTGACTGCAAAAAGACTTGAGGTCGCTCAGTTATTGCTGGACATAAAAGATCTGGAAAGAACGATTACCGTAGAGGTCCGTGAAGCCTATCGACAAATTAAAACGGATATAAAACGAGTTCATGCTGCTCGAATAGCTAGAAAGTTCGCTGAAGAGAAACTCAGTGCAGAAGAGAAAAAGTTTGAAGTTGGTTTGTCGACCAGCTTCAATGTGCTGGAGTTTCAGGAAGACCTAGCAGAAGAACAGAGCAACGAAATCAAAGCAACTATAGATTACAAAAAGTCCAAAAACCGATTGCGTCAGGTCAAGGCGCAAACTCTTACTGACAACAATATTCAATTGACTGAAGGCGATGAAACATGAAAAAAGCCCTGATTCTAATCGGGGTGTTGATTCTTATTGCCGTGTTTTATTTATCGGATAGTGAATTAGAGCCCCCCGCAAAACCCGTATTTAAGCTTGCTGAAGTAACTCAAGGACCAATATCCGTCAACATCTCTGCCACAGGGATCGTAGAGCCAAATTTCAAGGTAGAAGTGAAGTCCAAGGCCAGTGGTGAAGTCCTATCTTTTCCCCTGCTTGAGGGCGATAAGATTAAAAAAGGCACCCTCCTTTTACAATTAGATAAATCTGATGAAAAAAGAAATGTTGATAAGGCGCAAGCCGACCTCTCCAGTGCGACAGCAAATCTGAAAAAAGCCGAAACGGCTCTGATCCTGCAAAAAACCAAATACGAAACAGATCTGAAAACGTCACAGGCTGAAGTTCAATCCGCTATAACCAACCTCAAGGATAGTGAAGACAAGCTTAAAAGACAGATCGATCTGTTCAAGCAAAAAGTGGTGTCGCAAGAGTCGTTGGATTCAGCGCAAACTCTCTTCAAGGTCAATCAGCAAAATTTAATCCAGGCAGAATCGCAATTGCAGGCAGCAAAAGATTCCGTTCACGATATCACAATGAAAGAGAACGAAGTTGAACTGGTGAACACCGAAGTAATACGTGCAAGAATAGCCTTAGATGAAGTTGAGGAAAGGCTCGAGGAGACAGAAATTTTTGCTCCGATAGCCGGCGTGATTATTGAAAAACTCGTTGAGGAAGGCCAAATCATTGCATCCGGGATATCTAATGTGAGCGGTGGAACCGCTCTTGCTACCATAGCTGATATGTCGCGTCTGTTTATCATCGCCGATATTGATGAAACAGATATAGGGTCTATTAAAATAGGACATGAGGTTGATATAACGGCAGACGCATTCTCGGATAGAAAATTTAAAGGACGTGTCAAACGCATTGCCCCGCAGGGTTTAGTAGAAAATAGCATAACCATATTTAAGGTGAAAATTGAAGTTACTGGTAAAGGACGTAAAATTTTAAAACCCATGATGTCTGCCAATATAGATATTGTTACCGAACATGTCGAAAATACCGTTTTCACTTCACGAGCTGGCATTCGTGATGGAGAGGATGGAAAATTCGCTATGGTTTTGAAGGATGATAAGCCAGAGAAAATTGCGGTTCAGACCGGAATAAGAAATCCTATTCACGTGCAAATCGTTTCGGGCCTTGTTCCTGGAGATCAGGTGATCTTGGGAGACTGGGAAAAAGCTTTAGAAGAAGCGAAAAGTGCCAGCACGACAGGTTCCTCGTTAAAGAAAATTCTGTGGATGATTCGTTCGAAATAGCTATGAGGTCGTTTTGATTGCAGTCGAAAATCTTTCCAAAACTTATGACTCGGGTACTTTGTCTGTTTCGGCTTTACGTGAAGTCAGCTTTCAAATAGAGAAAGGTGAGTTTGTTGCTATAATGGGCCCTTCAGGCAGTGGCAAATCGACTTTGATGAACCTGCTAGGGTGCCTCGACTTGCCAACCACGGGCAGCTATCGCTTAGAGGATGTCGATATAGGTGGCTTAAAACCGAATCAACTGGCAGAAGTAAGGAATCAGCGAATCGGATTTGTCTTTCAAAGCTTTAATTTGCTGCCTCGTGCTACCGCTCTTGAGAATACAGAATTGCCTTTACTTTACGGCAGAGTTGCCAATTCGACAGATATAGCCATGCAGGCACTGGAAAGAGTCGGACTGAAACATAGAGCGCAACATAAGCCCACTGAGCTTTCGGGCGGAGAAAAACAAAGAGTCGCCATAGCCAGGGCTTTGGTCAACAAACCTGCCATCATTCTTGCAGATGAGCCCACGGGAAATCTTGATTCAGTGACGGGGGAAGAAATCATGTCCCTTTTTCATGAACTAAATGATGAGGCCGTGACTCTCATTCTAGTCACCCACGAAACAGAGATCGCCGAACAGGCTAAACGAATCATCCAAATGAAAGATGGAAGGATTGTCAATGATCAGGCGGTGATTTCATGCTGATTTTCGATTTATTCAAGATGGCGCTAAGGAGCCTGATCTCTCATAAATTGCGAACATTTTTGACGGCTTTAGGGATCATCATAGGCGTTGCATCGGTAATTTCTATGGTATCCATTGGCGAGGGTGCTCGACAACAGACTTTGAGTACTATTTCTAAATTTGGAACTAATATTATTACCATCAAACCGGGCCAGCAAAAATCGCGTCACGTCACCACAGGAAAAGTCGATACCCTTATGTTGTCAGATGCTGATTTTATTGAAAAGCATGTGCCTCTTATTACCGGCGTAGCCGCACAAGTTTATCGTTCTGCGCAATTAAAGTTTGGCAATAAAAATTCCAATTCAACCGTTCGAGGGACAGGTAAAAATTACGTTCGGTTGGCAAATTTTGAAATGAAAAGAGGCCGTTATTTTAACCAACAAGAGATCATCGCTTCGAAAAGGGTTTGTGTATTGGGTGCAACTGTTGTCAAAAACCTTTTTGAAGAAGCGAATCCGTTGGGAAAGACAATCAAGGTCGATGGCAAAAACTTCATGGTCATTGGCACGACTGAGCCTAAAGGTGCATTGAGTTGGTTTGATCCTGATGATCAGATTTTCATCCCTGTTACCACAGCACAAAAACGTGTTTTTGGAATGGATCATATTCAGTCCATTGATGTGCAAGCCGAAAAAATCGAAGATCTTGAACTCATAAAGGAAGACATTGCCCAAGTATTGCGGCTACGACACAATATTGCGGACGGTAAAGAGAACGACTTTTATGTGCAAAATTCCTCTCAATGGCTTAATAGCTGGGGAGATGCCTCTAAAACATTTACTTATTTATTGGGAGGTATTGCCGCAATTTCTCTCATGGTGGGTGGCATTGGTATTATGAATATAATGCTGGTTTCCGTTACAGAACGTACCCGTGAAATTGGAATTAGAAAAGCCATTGGTGCAAAAAAAAGAGAAATCTTGGAACAGTTCCTGATCGAATCGGTCGTAATCAGTTTTCTTGGTGGGAGTGTCGGTGTTTTGCTAGGGGTAGGAATTTCTGAAATGGTTTCAAATATTGGAGGATGGGATACTATTGTTTCCACGCAATCCATTCTTCTTGCGTTTGGATTCTCTGTCGCTATAGGAGTATTTTTTGGGTTCTACCCTGCCAATAAAGCTGCAAATATGAATCCGATCGAAGCCCTGCGATACGAGTAACCCGCGAAGCCCCCCTCTTCCTCTTGCCATTCTTGGTAATATCCTATAATTTAGTCATATATTATGGATATCCTTCCTGACAGAAAGAAATTTATCCATCTGGCGGCTTCTTCATCCAGAGTTCCTGTATTTGGTGAAGAGCGAATTCCCGAGTTAGATCCCTCACTTCTTTTTAAAGAACTTTTTCAAAACTCAGAGCAGTCTTTTTTGCTGGAAAGCGGTAAGGGCCCTATAGAAACGGCGCAATTTTCAATTTTTGGTGGCTCCAGTTCCAGACTACTGAAGATTTTTGGGACAAGAACATTTTTATATCAAAATGGAATTTTGCAAACCCAGTTCAATCAAGTTGATGAAGCTTTTAACTTATTAAATTTCGATGAAACGACAGTGGATTACCTTCCGCATTTTTGGGGAGGTTGGGTAGGGTTCGTTGGCTATGAAGCCAGTTCCCTGTTTGAAGATATCAAGCTCAAATCATCTGAAGACATTCCTGATCTTAGTTTTATGGAAGCCGAGCGTTTGTTTGTCTATGATCACAAAAGCCAAAAACTAAAATTCATACTGTCTGGAAAAAATAGGACAAAAGGTTCTGATTACGAAGACTTCTCATGGGAAATCAAACGTGTATGGAAAGATGTTCATAGAGCTTTAGAAAGAATCCGCCTTTCCCCCGTGGTCAAAGAAGAAAAGCCTTTTTCTTTAGAACCACTCAAACCCTTTTCAGATAAAAGCGAGTACATGCAGAAGGTTGATCAAGCTAAAGCTTATATTGGCGAGGGAGATATCTATCAAGCTAACATTTCTCAGAAGTTTGAAACACCCTTTGATAAGGCCCCTCTGGCCTTATATCAAAAGCTAAGAAAGGTTAACCCATCTCCTTTTTCAGGCGTTCTTAAATTTGATGGCCTCTCCCTTGTCAGTTCTTCCCCCGAGCGACTTATAAAAGTTTCGGGAGATCAAATCGAATCGCGCCCCATTGCCGGAACTCGCCCGCGAAGCAATGTTACAGAAAAAGATGAGGCCCTAACCGCAGAACTGCTGTTGAATAATAAAGAACGCGCCGAACATTTGATGCTAGTCGATCTGGAAAGAAATGACCTTGGACGGCTTTGCAAAGCAGGAACAGTGAAGGTAACCGACTTCATGCTTTTAGAAAAGTATTCCCATGTGAGTCATATCGTATCAAATATTTCAGGATGCCTGTTGCCGAACCGAAGTATTTTTGAAATATTGAAGGCGGTTTTCCCCGGTGGAACTATCACAGGTTGTCCAAAAATCAGATGCATGGAAATCATCAACGAACTAGAACCTGTTCCACGGGGTCCCTACTCGGGTTCTTTCGGCTATATTGGTTATGCCCCGTATTTGGACTTAAATATCATTATCCGTTCGATAATTATCAATAACGGCAATGCAAGTTTTCATGTGGGCGCAGGTATTGTGGCCGACTCGGAGCCAGAAAAAGAATATCAGGAGACATTAGATAAGGCCGCTGCAATGGTAGAAGCTTTGGAGTATTAATAAATGGACGTTGTATACATAAACGGATTATTTACCCCTCTGTGCAATGCAAAAGTGTCTATTCAGGATAGAGGTTTTTGTTATGGAGATGGTTTGTTCGAGACCATGCGCTCAAGAAACGGGAAAATATTTCGTCTGGAACAACATGTAGATAGGCTTCTCAAATCACTGCCTCAGATTTTTATTGATCTTCCAATGACCCGGATTGAGTTGATGAGGGTAGCTCAAGACATCCTCGCTAGAAATAAATATAAGGATGCTATTATTCGACTTACTGTTACACGCGGCGACACGCAATCAAATATCCAGGTTGAATTCGATACCCCCCCTACCCTGGTGGTTAATATCCGCGCCTTCAAAGCACTTCCAAAGGCAGTATACAATAAAGGTGTCAAAATAATGCTTTTTCAGGAACGTGCAAGCTTAACAAGCGGTCTAACTAATCGTTTAAAAACCTGCAATTATTTGCCGAATATTCTTATAAGAGAATTATCCAATAAAAAGGATTTTATGGAGGGCGTGGTGGTTGACCCAGATTTTGGTGTCACGGAGGGTACAACCAGTAATGTATTTATTGTTAGACAGGGCGTACTCAAAACTCCTCCTGCGAGTCCCTATGTGTTGGAAGGTATTACCCGGCAGGTAGTACTCGAAATTGCAAGGGAGCATAAAATCCCATTACTAGAAGAGCGTATTACCCTTGAAGCCTTATTAGAAGCCGATGAAGTTTTCATAACCAACACGGGTATTGAAATTGTACCTGTGACCCAAATAGATTCTCAGACCATCGGAAACAAAAAGCCAGGAATTCTTACTGGTTTTATTCACGACGAATTTTTAAAATGCGTTGAAGCTAAGAAAAATCCATGCTAATTTCTAAGGCTTATTAATTCGCGCTACTGAATTGGGTAAATTTAATGACAGAATCAGATCGCTTTACAGATAACTCCTCAGGAATTATCACGGACAATAAACACAAAAAATATTGGTTGCCAAAAGATTCATGGGGAGACCTGGCGCAATGGAGAAATTATCAGGAGGCCCTTGCCTATGTTCGTCTGATGAATCAGGTTTATGCTGGTGGCTTCAGCGATTGGAGACTTCCGACTTCTCAGGAAGCAGAAGAGTTTTACGATGAATCTTTTGATCATATGGATTGGGAAGATGAAATTATCCATATCTGTCCTCTGTTTGTCACAAAATGTTCGAATTATATATGGACCAGTGACAAAAATGAAAATCAGGAAGTCTGCCGAATAAATCTGAGAAATAAAGAGCTCGAGTATATTGATCCAGCAACTCGGGAACATCAAGCGGCCCGGCTAGTGCGAAACATATAATCCATTCGTGTTTTTACGGTTTTAGTTCTTCCAAATCGTTTGCCAAAAAGTCAAACGGTCCAAGACACTAAAACCGCCCTCTTGGTATTTTTTGCCCGAAACCGTTTTTTCTTTTATCCCCTCGCTATCAGCAGATACTATTAGTATATCTGCATGTTTGGTCTTCTCAAATCCATTGAAGAGAGTTCCGGGCAATGTAGCCGGAGTATTCAGGGGAATGAAACGAGCCACTCTTTCACCGAGCTTGGAATCATGCAGGTCAATACATAACCCCTCATTATCAAGCCAAAGGTCTACGCTTTGACCTTCCCTTTGCCCTGTAGCAAAAACTTTATCATCGACTCGAATCGCATGTGCGGTACCCACCGATCCTTTTATCCAAACTTTACCGGTATCTTTAATTTCTGACATACTATGGACTCTCGTATATGGGTTCCTTTGACTTGAAAGACGTTTTATACCATAATTTTAATTTTTCAAACCATATCCAAAATTCATTGACAAAAAAATTTATCAACCGCCTGAATCAAGACCTGAATGTTCGTAGAGAGAACCATCTCTATCGAGAAATCAAATTGTATAACGGCTATCAACACAATCTGGTTTCTAACGATTATTTTCAGTTGCGCTTTCACCCAAAGGTGATTGCTGGAGCTAAAACAGCTTGTGAAAAATATGGATCTGGAAGCGGCGCCTCCCCCCTCCTTTCAGGATTTTTACCCTGTCATCAGGAATTGCTCGATGAAATTCTAAATTGGAAGCAGAAATCTTTTGGCATGCTATTCAATTCCGGGTTTGTAGCTAATCAGGCTGTTTTAAAACATCTACCAGGAAAGAATGATTTGGTGCTAGCCGATAGACTCATTCATCATTCCATAGCGCAAGCCCTTTTGCCGTGTCCCGCAAAATTCAAACGCTACAGTCATTTGGATATGATTGAACTTGAAGCTCTCCTGCAAAAAAATTGCAAAAATTACGATACTATTTTTGTAGTAACCGAAAGCGTTTTCAGTATGGATGGCGATTATCCCGACTTGAAAGCACTTGTAGCCATGAAGAAGAAGTATCCCTTTATTCTTGTACTTGATGAAGCTCACGGTACAGGAGTTTTTGGCGAAAACGGCGGCGGGTTGGCAGAAGAAATGAATGTTTTGGATGAGGTCGATATAACTATAGGAACCCTGGGTAAGGCGCTGGCCAGCATGGGTGCATACGTTCTAGCAAATAATCCATCCATCATAAATTATTTAACCAACCAAGCGGGCGAATATATTTATTCTACATTTTTGCCTCCTTCACAAGTGGGTGCAGCACTTGAATCCATAAAATTAATTAGAACTTTTGGTGAACGACGGAAGAAATTGAGGAGTTTGTCAAAATATTTTCAGGAGGGTTTAAAACAAAAGCCTGTAGAATTTGAGTCCCCAATTATTCCTATCGTAATTGGCGACCCGCAGGAAACTCTTGAATTAAGAAATCAGTTATTGAGTCACGGGATTCTTGTTGGTGCGGTGCGCCCCCCTACTGTTCCTGCTGATAGTTCTCGTTTGCGGATTTCACTGCACTCAAAAATAGATGAAACGCTGATAGATGAACTGCTAAAACTATTGGATTCATGGAAGAAAAACTAACCATCACAGCGATATCAGGCTGGGCGGTTCCCGAAACCTGGTTTGCGGAACAAATAAAGGAGGCCTTTCCCAACTCTGAGGTCCGTGTTGTCTATCCGGAAAACCCAGAAAATGAAGAAGAAGCCCAAAATATATTAAGTCGCTTACCAGCACAACTCTATATAGGCTATTCACTGGGAAGTTTATGGCTATTAAAACATCAAGATCATTTACCCTCAAACTCCCAGAAAGCAATACTTGCTCCGATTCTAGCCTTTCTTAATACAGGTCAATTGGGTGGTAAGACTTCCGAAACACAATTAAAATATTTGATAAAAATATTAAGCCGGGACTCCAATAAAACGGATGTTCTGCGAGATTTTTTCTTCCATGCAGACTTGCCCTATCCAGAAAGCCAGATCAAGGAGATCCCCAGTAGAAATATTCTGATAAAGGGGTTGAAATTTCTTGAAAATAACTCGGTTACAGGCAAAGAAACTAATGATTTTTTGTCTATTATAGGCGAAAATGATACTTTTCTTGATGCAGGAGTATTGAGAGACCATATTCCTGATTTAGAGATAGTAAAAGATGCGGGGCACTCCCCTAATCCGTTACTGAAACAGTTAGCAAAAAGAATATTAAGTTAGGTAGAGAATCTATTTTCTATGAAAATATTTGGAATAAATTTTACAGATAATCCCACGCCCAAAAGGCCTATCACTATTGCGCATTGTGTCTTCAAAAAGAGCCATGGGCTATCTGTAAATAAGGTGGAATCTTTCTCTACCCTCTCTGATTTCGAATTGTTTTTAAAGGAAAAAGGTCCTTGGTTTGCCGGAGTTAATTTTCCACTAGGGCAACCAAAGCAGTTTCTTGACAAAATGTCTTTGTCCCCAGAGTGGAATCATTACATAAAAGATATCCAAAAATGGAAGCAAACGGGGTTTGAAAAAAAGGTAAAACAATACCTCAGTAAATTACCCAAAGGAATGAAAACACCCCTGCGAATAACAGATATTTTTGCGGGGGTAGGAAGCCCCTTAAAAGCTACTGGCAATCATTCTCTTCATCAGTTTTTTGAAGGCAGTAACTGCTTGCTCAAATCCGGAGCTTCTATAATTCCTTGCTCTCCCAAAAAAGATAATCGAGTAATTATAGAAACCCTGCCTGCTTTGGTTGCGAGGCGGTTTAAAGTACAAGAAAATTCTGGAAAAAAGACCAAGTCCGATTCAGAGCATGTCCACAAAGAAGTCATTAAAGGATTAGAAACCCCAGAATTTGAGCATGATTTTGAATTCAAATTATTCATTGATGACACTCTGAAATTGAAATGCGTTGAGGATGCAAATGGGTATTCTCTAGATGCGATTTTGAGTGCGGTCCAAACAGCTTGGGCCTACAATATGGGGAAGCCCAATTATGGTATCCCTGATTTACAACACCCAAGCATTCAATCTGAAGGTTGGATCATTGATCCCAGTTTGGTAATTGGTATTGCCAAACCAAAAAACAAATTTGGAAGTGAACTGGCCGAGTTTATTCAAAAAGGTGGACTGGACTCGAAAAGATCCTTCAACCTAATGGGGCATATTCAAAGACTATCAAATATTGGTCGCGCCTTATCTGGGGAACGCAATCTGGGGGCTCTGCTTGAAATAATTGTAAATGAGGCAAGGAACCTCACTCATGCAGATGGAGGAACCCTATATATTTTAAAAGATGACGTTTTAAATTTTAAAATTGTCCAGAATGAATCCTTGAATATTTTCATGGGTGGAACCACTGGAAAAGATATCACCTTTCCGCCAGTGGAAAAAAACATGTCTAATGTCTCAGCGTATGTTGCGATAAAAAACATTTCGGTTAATATTCCGGATGTCTACAATTACGAACCTTTCGATTTCACCGGTCCGAAAAAATTCGATGAAAAAACAGGCTATCGCACGAAGTCTATGCTTGTTGTTCCTCTAACAAATCACGAGGATGAAGTCATAGGTGTTTTACAGTTATTGAATGCCAGAGATGTAAAAGATAAAAAACGAGTTATTCCTTTTTCTCCTGACTATGAAAGTCTGGTTGAATCCCTTGCATCACAAGCTGCGGTTGCAGTGAGTAACACTTCCCTAATCAATGAATTGAAGTCTGCGCATCAAACTTTAATAGTTGCTCGCGACAGGTCTGAAGAAGCTAACCGGGCAAAAAGTAATTTTCTGGCAAATATGAGTCATGAGCTTAGAACTCCAATGAATGCGATCATTGGTTATAGTGAAATGCTATTAGAGGATGCGGAAGAAGATGGACTTGATGATTTTCAAGATGATTTGGGTAAAATCCGTTCATCGGCAAAACATTTATTGGGCCTCATTAACGAAATTCTGGATCTATCCAAGATCGAAGCAGGGAAAATGGATATTCTGCTTGAGAGCTTTGATATAAACAAATTAGTCAAAGAGGTCGAAGGAACTATTCACCCCCTTGCCGAGAAAGGTAAAAATAAATTAATCATTGATTGTCCTGAAAATGCAGGCACGATGGATGCAGATGAAACAAGAGTTCGGCAAATGCTTCACAACTTATTAAGCAATGCTTGTAAATTTACTGAAAAGGGAACAGTCACTTTAAAAGTTTTTCGTGATATCAGAGACAATATTGAGTGGATAAACTTTGCTATTATAGATACAGGTATGGGAATCCCGGCGGATTCTATTAATAAACTGTTTCTGGAGTTTTCGCAGGTAGATAATTCCTCGACAAGAAAATTTGGCGGAACAGGGCTGGGTTTAGCAATCAGCCGAAGGTTCTGCTTGATGATGGGGGGCGATATTCGGGTAAAAAGTGTTCTGAATGAAGGCTCTACCTTTACCATTTACCTGCCCGTCAAGGTGGTTACGCAAGCCTCCTTACGCCGTAGGCAAAGTGATCGATAGTTGTATAAAATCAATAAGTCCATTCCGTTTTTTTCACTGCCACTAACTTTAATCCTGATTTGACATTGGATCCCAAAAATTCCGGCATAGAAAAAAATATAATTGCGAGTTTCTCAAAATACGCGCACTCCTACGATCGTTACGCCCTATTACAGAAATCGATGGCAGAAAGATTAGCTTCCTATTTGCCAGAAAAGTCCCCTTCCCATATTCTTGAACTAGGTTGCGGAACAGGAGTCTTTACTAGACATCTGCTAACCATGCCTATCAATGAATTGACGTTAAATGATATTTCACCTGTGATGATTGAAACTTTAAAATCACGCTTAAGCATTCCAACAAATACTAAATTCATAGTAGGAAATGCTGAAAAAGTATCTCTTGAAAAGACCGATCTGATTTGCGCTAATGCAGTTTTTCAATGGTTCTTGAATCCGATGGAGACCTTAGCGCATTTAAAGAGTTCATTAAATAAAACAGGAACTATACTTTTCAGTACTTTTGGCCCTCAAACTCTAGTGGAGTTTCGCGAGACAGCCAATTTAAGCAGTCCAATCACACTCTTCTCTCTAAAGCAGTGGAAAAATTTTATAAAAAATTCTGGGTATACACTAAATTCTATTGATGTGGAAAAAAGAAAAATATTTTCTCCAAGCACCCTGAATCTCATGAAAAACCTGCAACAAATTGGAGCCGCGCCAATTAGAATTTTTAACGCCGGCGGATTAAGAAAACTAATCCGTGATTATGATAAACGCTTTGCCACCGAACAGGGAGTCTACGCAACCTGGGAGCTTTTTTATTTTTCCATTTCCATTTAATCTCAAATGATACTTCATCTTTAACACGTAAATATCACTAACTATGACTGTGGATATTCTCAGCAAGAATCTCTCTCTTTTAAAATCCCTTCACCCTAAGGCATATGAGATTATAAACAGCACACAGTCATCGCTGGAATATGAAGTTTCCTTATCCCAATCTGGCTATCCCACTCTTTCCCATCTAAATGCCAAGGGGAGCAAAAAACATCTGCTCAGCAAATACGATCCAATTCGTGAGGCAAACCGTTTTATCGGATCATTAGGCGCTAGTGATGCCACGAATTTCATTGTAGTAGGGATGGGGTTGGGCTACCACATCACTGAACTCATTAAAGCAACATCTGAACATTCAAAAATCGTTGTAATAGAAAATGACATGCACTTGGCCAGATTGGCTTTTGAGGCTAATGATCAAGAACAACTTCTAACCCACCCCGGCCTGACATTTATTTTCTCCCAACAACGGGAAGAAGTAATAGCAGCATTAGAGGATGAAAAAGTAAATTTCAGCTTAAATGGATATCGACTTGTTCAACAAAATGCGTTATCAGAAGTAAATTCAAAAAGGACCAGTGAGCTGCTAGCAGGAATAAAGGAAATTTTTCAAGCTTCAACAATTGACCTTAAGACACAATCAGCAAAATCTAAAACCTTTTATAAAAATATCATTAAAAATTTTTCAAATCTCATTACCAGTACAGGGATAACAAGTTTAAAGAATCGCTTATCAAATATCCCTGTAATTATTTGTTCAGCAGGCCCGTCTCTCGACAAAAATATTCAGTACCTTAATACAAAAAGAGACAACTTTCTTCTAATCTCGGTAGCAACAGCTTTGAAGCCCCTCGTTGAAAATAAAATTTTTCCTGATTTTATAGTTGCAATTGATCCTGACGAGACAACGCTCAACTTTTTTGATCTGCAAAACAATTCGAAGGATTCCTGGTTGCTTTATAACCCTGTCGTCCCATCAAGAATTCCAGATACTTTTCCAGGTAAACGTCTTACCTATAACTCTTCCATCAGTTTGGCCGAATGGTTACAGAGGCATATGGGGGAGAAGGGTTCTCTGGAAAAAATATTTTCAGTCGCCCATGCGGCATTCCAATTTGCCAAATTCATTGGGTGTGAACCAATTATATTCATTGGACAGGATCTCTCCTTCTCAAAGAAGCGATTGCACTGCAGGAATTCTTATTACTATCTCCAACGGGAAGACAAAGTGAATCAGCATGAAACCATGAATTATTTGGATCAGGAAAAGTTCCATTTGTATTCTAGTAATCTACTGGAGAGACCGAATGTTTTTGATATTACAACAAGCACTACAGTATCTATGGAAACCTATTCAAATATGTTTTCTAATTCAATAGATGAAAGTTCAAAAGCCTTTAATGCAACAGAAGGCGGCATTGGAATAAAAGGGTTAAATAATATATCCCTGCGTGAAGCAATAAATTCATATTGCACAGTCAATATTTCGGCTAAAATAAAGACTACCCTCCATTCCATTCCAATGGAATTGTCTGACATTAATAAGGTAATCAGAGCTGCTGACAAACAACTTGTCATTTTCGCCGAGGTTTCCAATCTCTTAAACAAACTTGAAAACCAGTTTTTTAAAGACGAACCTCTCACAAACCAGAGTAAGGGGGAGTTTGTTCAAAGTATGAAGTCAATAATTCAGTTTCTTCTAAAAGATGAAGACGCAACATTGCTATTGCAGGGTTATGATTATTCTGGATTTTCGAGTTGGAATCAAAGGTCGACTGCAATTATGAACAAGAAGACTTCGGCTGGGGGGAAAGAACTATTAGAAGAAGAGTTTCTACGAGATCGGGATTTTTATGATGTTTTGAAGGGAGCTGTTGAATTCAATATAACTGCCTTTGAAGTATTTGCGAAGGGAAGCAAAGGAATTTAATCTGCTCCACCTCGATAACGCCCGAGCGACACACTCAATCAAACCTTTTGAATTTTTCAAAACTGACTTTTATTATACTAAGAAGGGTCATAATTCTCTTTTAGCCTATTCAGGAAAGAAAATCACTAATCCACAAAAATTCAATAGTTTAGAATTGACAAATTCAGTTAATTCGTTTATTATTGATTTATCGCAAAATAATTAAAAAGGAGGCGGGCATGGAAGCTGCGCAAGGTAAAAGTGTGCCTTCGCTGGATGATAGCCACAAGAACAACAATGTTGAGGAGTTTGAGAACAAGCTCCGGGAAGAAAATATGCGATTATTAAGAAAACTACGCATAAAAGAAACCATAGACAAAGCTAAGTCGAATGATCCTGCCCTATAGCCCTTTAGATAAGTTTTAGACTTGCTATTTTAGAACTTGGTTTATTCGGCCAAAAGATTTTCAATCTCTTTCGTAAGACCAAACCCCGACCCAAACCACTTTCCACGGAGTACTCCTGCTTGATCAATCATCAAGGTTGAAGGTGTTCCTCTCATCTGATACTTTTCGAAAGTCGCCGCAGAGAACTTTTTATTCTTGTAATAAGCCATTACCTGCTCTCTTATTTTTCTTTGACTTGACTCAGGTAGTTTTGCAAATTCTGGAAAATCCCTTTCAATCATTTTTGTAGCATCGACAGATGCATTTGATGGATCTGCTGGAATAATATTGTCCCATGCTACGGGAAAAGGGATTGTGTAAGATAGCCGATTATTTTCGAGCATCCCCTGGCTTCCCAATCTATACAAAGTTTCACCTACCACTTCACCATGACTTATAAGTTTCTTTAAATTTTCAATATTATTTAACTCAAAGTCTTCAAAGGCGGTAGCCAATCCCCAGAAAATGACAGGTTTATCACTGAAATTTTGCAGCGCATCAAGGATTTCTGGAAACCCTGCGCTAAAGCATCCAGGGCAATTCACCTGAAATACTTTCACGATTATTATTTTTCCCCTTTGCTGACTAATATTTGAAGGCTCACCTTGAACCCATTCTGTGACTTCTAAGTCGGGAGCCAACTCATTAATTAGCGGCATGAGCAGGCTCCTCATTTATATTTCTGATTAATCGAGTGATCAATGGCTTCATCCTCTCTGGAGGATTGTTACTGAGCGCCTCATCAAGCAAGTAGAGAGCTCGGCTCTTTTCACCCTGAAGGTTATGAATAACTCCGAGCATTACATAAGAGTTGAATCGTTTGTCTCCCATTTGAAAGTCATCAAGTATTTTTTGAAAATGTTTCTGTGCTTGAGAATACTTTTTTAACCTAAAATAAGAAGAGCCTAAACCGAAGTGGATATTATCTTCTAGAAACTTGGGAGGGTTTTGTTTAATTAGTTTATTAAAAAGTCTAAGGCTTATTTGGTATTGCCCTTGACTGAAAGCTTTCATAGCCGCATTATAATTTGCACTGGAGAAAATAACAGGAGGTATAATTTTAGCTCGTTCTTTTAGCCTTTCCTCTGCTTGTTTGAGTTTTGTCTGCGTTTCCTTTACATCGGATTGCATTTTTTTACTACGGTCGATTTCTTTCCCAATCTGGTCTGTAAATTCCTTTTCAGATCTGCGGATCTTCGCATCCGTTTTGCGAGTTAAATCATCCATGGTTGCTCCCTGTTGATCTAGGGAGGCATGATTTATGAACAGTCTTTCGATTTCACTTGTTAGTTTATCCAGATGTTCTTGATTCTCTCTTCTTTTAGCTAGGGTTTCTGCATCAGGAGGGTCCCATGCATGCATTTCAGTAGGGTTCGCCGACCAATTACTGGGAGCCGAAGGAAGGTACCCGCCACAAGCGGTCAAAAACATGAAGAAAAATAAAATACTAATTGCTCGAAAAATACTTTTCATAGCTCTACAAGGTTGTATAATTTATAATTAAATCAGATTAAGTTTAGACAAAATCTCCTTAAAATTCAACTCTTTACGAAAATGACAGACTACTACTCGGTTCTTGGAATTCAAAAGGGCTCTTCCGATGATGAGATTAAAAAGGCTTATCGCAAGCAGGCTATGAAATATCATCCCGATCGCAATGAGGGTGATGCCAAAGCGGAAAGCAAATTTAAAGATATAAGTGAAGCCTATGCGGTTCTCAGCGATAAGAAAAAACGTCGAGAATATGATCAGTTTGGATCAGAAGGATTTCATCAAAAATTTTCACAAGAAGATATTTTTCGAGACTTTGACGTGAATGATATTCTTCGTGGGTTTGGCTTTGGTTCGAATGCAGGTAACCCTCATCAAGGGAGAGGTGGTTTTCCCGGTGGAGGAAATCCTTTTCAACGTCCAAATCCACAAAGTGTAAAGCCTCCTACTCTAATAAAAGAACTTTCCATTGGTTTTGAAGAAGCAGCCCTGGGAGCACAAAGAAATATTGCCATTTCAAGAAATGGCGTTGTAGAGGAGACAAGTATTAAAATCCCTTCAGGGGTCACAAATGGAAAAATACTCAGGTTGCAAGGAAAAGGTCATTTGAGTCCAGACGGTAAAAACCAGGGGGACTTGCACCTGAAAATTCGAGTCCTCCCCCACCCTCTTTTCAGACGGGATGGCCAAAATGTTATGATTGACTCTGAAATTAAATTGACGGATGCACTACTAGGCACGACTATTGAAGTGCAAACATTAAACGGAATAAAAAGTGTTAAGATTCCTCCTGGGATACAGAGCAACTCAAAATTACGAAGAAAAGAAGTGGGTATTAAATCTTCATCAGGTGTTCAGGGCGATCAACTTGTAAATGTGAAAATTGAAATACCAAAAAATTTAACTGAAGAACAAATAAAGCACATCCAATTTTTAAAAGATACTGGCATTTGATCTAAGGATTCACAATCAGCCAGTTTTAAAGGGAGTTTAGCGTGGCCAAGGTATTTTTCAAGACAGACAATGTTACGCATGAGGTGGAAGATGGCACCCCACTCATGGAGTTTTGCGATGAAGTTGATGTTTCACTTTCTTTTGGTTGCACAGAGGGAACCTGTGGAGTGTGTGAAGTCACTGTAGTTAAAGGTCGAGAAAACCTTTCGAGAATCACAGAAGAGGAAAAGGATTATTTATTGGAAGAAGACCTTGAGGATGGCATGCGGCTAGGTTGTCAAGTAAAGATACGGAAAGGCGATGTGACCCTAAAATGGAAAAAGGTTAAAGGGTAGGTTACAATCCGCTGCCTTTAATATCTTCTTCGACTTTTTTCAATACCCATTCTTTAATCTCTTTTTCCAACTTTTTAGCTTCGTCTGTTGGGTTTTCCGGGCATGCTTGACTTGCCATATCTGCAAAGTTCATCGCTTCTTCTGGAGGGCCAGATTTTTGATATATCAGCGACATATTCCAAAGAGATTTCGCCTCTAGATATTGCTCACCATTTTTCCTGCCAATGGATTTAGCGTGGCGAAAGCATATCAAAGCCTTTTCATCATTATTCAGCTCTAAATATGTTTCACCCAAGCTATTGAGTAAGTTATATTCAAATTTGAAATTTGTACCCTTACGAATCTTGGGCCAGCCTTTTTCATAGAACTCTGCAGCCTTTTCAAATTCCTTGAGTTGTTGATAAAAGTCACCCAGTTTTTTTAATATTATTCCCTGATCTCTCTTACTGCCCATTTTTTTTGCTAGAGTGATAGCTGCCTCCAGATTTTCAATTCCTTTTTTGGGTTTGCCCATTTTGATATGGGCATTGGCCATACCCTGTAATACTCCCATCTCTCGTGTCTGGTCTTTACATTGCCGGGCCACGGTTTTGGCTTGCTTAAATTGAGAAATTGCCGTGGTGAATTTTTTCATTTTAGTGCTGACAAGACCAAGATCTTCAAAGTTTTTAGCCTCTTGTGGCTTGCTATCCGTCTTTTGCGCAATTTCCAGTGATTTTTTAAAATTGGATTCTGCCTCCTCCAACTCGTTAGATTTGTAATAGGCCTGACCAAGGAAATCCAGCGCTTCCATTTCTTTTTTCTTATTGCCTTCGAGCTTTACAAACTCTAATACTCTTTCAAAACATTCACTGGCTCTCTCATAGTCTCCTAACTCAAGGCAGGCTTGCCCTAATAAATCCAAAGCATCTTTTTCATCTTTTACGTGGCTTAACTGATTGGCAAGCCTTTGAGCATCTTCCAAATATTCGGCAGCTCTTTCAAAATAACCTAAGCTACATAACTGCATACCCAGTGTGAGTAGATTATTTTTTTCCGACTCAATATTTTCAGATTCGCGCGATGCTGTTAAAGCGGACTCATTCCATTTAATACAGTCTTCCGGAGGGTGGCGCATTGGCATCAAAACCCGGGCCTGAGTGCAGTAGTCACCGCAGAGTTTTGCGATATTTGCATCTTCCGTGCTTTTGTTAGCAGACCAAGAATGCCCCGCCTGAATATTGAACCAATTCAGATCAAACATATTCAAAGCACTTTCTGATGCTTCATCATCTTGTCCATAAAGCTCATTGGCTTCTGCCAGCACCTCATAATAATAAAGAGCCAGATTTCTGTGAGTCAGAATTTTCTCTGAAGGCCTTACTTCTTTAGAAACCAGTTGACGAATAACTTCATGGAAAAAATACCTTTGATTGAGCGGATCATATTCTATGAGTTTCAAAGCGACTAGTCTTTTTAGATGTTCGTTAGCCCTATCCCCACAAATATTCTCTTCTGCTTTTTCATCAAAAGAATCAGCAAACAGGGCCAACTTACGAAGAACGGTCGCTGTTTCTTTTTTCAACTCCTTATTAACGATATTGAAAATTGCCTGTACATCGCGATCAATAATTTCAATTTCTTTTTTCTCTTCTTTCAGATATTCGTCACCCTCTGGCTTCATTAGCTTTCGTTCTTCACGAAGTTGATTTAATAAATTGGCTAATGGATAGTCTGGGTATTCTTTGAGAAATGATCCTGCAATGGAGATCGCAAGCGGTGAATGACCACACAGTTCAGAAATATCGCCTGCATCCTGTTTTGCACTTGGAGCAAAATAAAACAATAACAATTCTCCTTCATCAGGATGTAAAGCTTTCACCTGTCTTGAGAATGAACCCGGAGGTGCAATTTTACCTTCCGAGGTTGTAATCATTATTCCGGCCTTCGATGGCATCAGTTGTTTTATCTGACTAAGTTTTTTCACATTCTCGAGAACAATCAGAATTCTTTTACCTCGAAATGATGCACCATATTGCTCAGAAAGCTCAAACGGGTCAGAAGGTATAGGCTCGTGCGGATTGAATGCGCGCAACACATAACCCATTGCCTGGCCAACAGATAAGGGTTTATCCCCCTCCCCTTTTAGGTCTATATAGAATTGAGCATCAGCATACTTGGGAGCCAGTTGATGAGCCAATACTAATGCTAGAGTTGTTTTTCCCGCTGCTTTTTTACCATAGAGACATATTGGGCCACCGCTTCCCCAATTTTTACCGCTCACTTCGTGAATTATGTCTTTCCTTCCAAAAAATGCTTCGAGCTTTTGCGGTAATTGCTTTGTTGATAAAGCGGGGAATTTCTTGGAGTTAATCATGGATAATTGATTTAGCAGACTAGATCCCCCGCTTGATGAAGTAGAGTTTCCGGAATTGGGAGAGGAAACTACAGCATCTTTACTTGTAGACGAGCTTGAGGAAGGGTTTTCTCTGTTCTGACGTGAGCTGCCCTTATCAGAACTGAAAAGGACAAATCGTAGTCCGATACCGACAACCACCAAGACAATTATGATTAACGAAAAATCCATAGAGACTTCTTAACAAACAAATATTTCAAAAAGGTGCAAAAGTTTCAAAGTATTATAAGGGTTAGATTATTTTACTATGTAATTTTGCACATTATCCAATTTTTATTCGATATTTCAATGTTTTCGCGAAAATTTATCTCCCAAAATTTCTCGCAGATTTTTGCGATTATAGAAAAACAATATTTGGCTTCTCAAATTATTAAGCAAACTTGACTTAACCTCAAACTCTGGTAAAATCCAAATGTTAATAAACTCTTTTAAACAGTCCAGAGAGGCTGTAAAGGGATAAAATGATTCGCGTACAAACAGCATTAATACCTTCTTACGGGTTGCAAGCCGCCCCAGGAAGGTTTTTTTTTGGCCCATTCCTTCCTGCCCGAATCTCAAAGAGGTCAAAATGAGCACGACCATATTGAATGAAAAGGATATTGCGCGGGCCATAAATCGAATTTCCCACGAAATTCTTGAACGTAATCAGGGTGCTGAAAATATCGCGTTAATAGGTATTCGTACTCGAGGAGTCACTCTTTCCAGCCGCCTGCAAGCTAAGATAAATGCCATTGAAAATATTGAGGTTGCTACTGGAGCCTTGGATATCACACTCTATCGAGATGATATAGGTGCGGGGCTCCAAAAACCTGAGCTGAAAAAAACTGAAATCACATTTGGACTTGAAGGAAAACATGTAATCCTTTGCGATGATGTTTTATTTACAGGACGAACCATTCGTGCCGCTATCGATGCCCTTATAGATTTTGGTCGTCCCGCTTCTGTACAATTGGCGGTTTTGATAGATAGAGGACATCGTGAACTACCGATAAGACCCGATTATGTTGGTAAAAATATTCCCACACCAAAATCCAAACGCGTTCAGGTACTTTTAAAAGAAGTTGATGAGGAAGACAAAGTCATAATCCAGGAGCAGGTGAAGTGACCCAAACCACCACGCTTTCGCAGCGGAATATTATTACAATGGAAAGCCTTACCGCTAATGACATAGATACAATTCTGGATACCGCAGATTCCTTTAAGGAGGTATCGACTCGAGCCATTAAGAAGGTTCCAATCCTTAGAGGGCGGACAATAATCAACTTATTCTTCGAGCCAAGCACCCGAACCCGCACCTCTTTTGAAATTGCCGGTAAACGATTGAGTGCGGATGTGATCAATATCTCGGGGGCAGCTAGTAGCACGGTTAAAGGAGAAAGCTTGATTGACACAGTAAGAAATCTGGAAGCAATGAGTCCGGATATTCTGGTAGTTAGACATAACTGCTCTGGAGCGCCCGCCCTAATAACACAATTCATCAGCAAACCTGTTATTAATGCAGGTGACGGAACACACGAACATCCAAGCCAGTCTTTACTCGACCTTTTAACGATTCGAGAGCACAAAGGGGATTTAAAAGGGTTGAAAGTAACAATTGTTGGCGACATTGCTCATAGTCGAGTGGCCCGGTCGAATATTCATGCCATGAAAACCATGGGTATGACAGTTAAAGTGGTCGCCCCTCCCCCACTTTTACCCATCGGAATTGAGCAACTTGGCGTAGATGTTTGTCATGATCTTGAAAAAGGAATAAAGGATGCCGATGTCATCATGATCTTGCGTATTCAACTGGAAAGACAAAACCAAGGTCTACTTTCAAGCCTGAGAGAATACTCTAATTATTTTTGTCTTACTGAAAAGCATCTATCGAATGTCAGCGATGACACTTTGATTATTCATCCTGGCCCGGTTAATAGAGGAGTTGAAATTTCATTAGATGTAATGGAAGGACCGCGTTCCCTTATTCTGAATCAAGTAACCAACGGAGTCGCAATACGAATGGCTCTTTTTTATCTATTATTAGGGGAGAGCGATGCGAATTCTAATTAAAGGCGGACATCTCATCGATCCTGCCAATAAAAAAAATGGCCAATTCGATTTACTTATCAGCAAAGGAAAAATTGAAGCCGTAGAACCTGAAGGGAAAATTAAAGATATTTCAGGTGCAGAAATAATTGACGCCAAGGGAGCCATAGTGGCACCTGGTTTTTGTGATATGCATGTCCATTTCAGAGAACCCGGACATGAATATAAAGAGACGATCGAAACTGGCAGCCATTCTGCCGCAGCCGGAGGTTTTACAACCGTTGCAGTGATGCCTAACACTTCCCCTGTCAACGACAATCGTTCTGTCACCGATTTCATATTATCTCAGGCAAAGGAAACCTCGGATATCAATATTTTACCCATTGGCGCCATAACTAAAGGGTTGAATGGAGAAACCCTGTCGGATATGGGAGAGCTGAAAGAAGCAGGTTGCATTGGCTATTCCGATGATGGCAGGCCGGTGAGTAATAGTGAAATCATGCGCCGAGCCTTGGAATACAGTAAAATGTTTGACTTACCCTGCATTCAACATAGCGAAGTCCTTGAGTTGACCCAAGGTGGAAGCATGAATGAGGGAATCGTTTCAACCGAACTCGGACTCAAAGGAATGCCCACAGAAGCGGAAGATATCATGGTGCATAGAGATATCTGTTTATTACCTAAAACCGGAGGCCGACTTCATGTTGCACATATCAGCAGTGGAGGTTCTGTCGATTTGGTCAGGCAAGCCAAAGCAAAAGGACTCGCCGTTACCTGTGAGGTTGCACCCCATCATTTCACCCTAACCCATGATGCATGTAGAGGATACGATACAAATGCAAAAATGAGTCCGCCTCTCAGAACTCAATCTGATTTGGAGATGATTAAAGAAGGCATGCGAGATGGCACCATCGATATCATAGCCACAGACCATGCTCCTCATGACCGAGTCGACAAACAGGTTGAATTCAGTAAAGCCTGTTTTGGGATTGTTGGGCTCGAAACAGCACTTCCTTTAACCTTGAAAATGGTTGATGAAAAAGTCATCTCGCTGGAAAAAGCTATCGATATGCTCACCTTTCAACCCAGTCAATTATTTAAACTTGATAAAGGCACATTGGGTGTTGGAAAAGCTGCGGACATCACCCTGTTCGATGAAAAGATGGAATACACAATCGACCCTAGTCAATTCAAATCCCGCAGTAAAAACTCTCCTTATAAAGATTGGAAAGTGAGAGGAAAAGTACTTCGTACTCTAGTAAATGGTAAAACAGTTTTTAAGTGCAACTAATCTTATCCGATTGATTTAGAAATATGAAAGCTCTTTTAGTTCTCGCCGATGGAAAAATTTATGAAGGCGAGCATTTTGGTTCCGAAGGTGAGGTAGAAGCTGAAATAGTTTTTAATACCAGTATGACTGGCTATCAGGAGATCATAACGGATCCTTCCTATTGCGGACAGATGGTGGTTATGACCTATCCCTTAATAGGAAACTACGGTATAAATCCTGAGGATTTTGAATCCGACCGTCCCCACTTATCTGGTTTTATTATTAAAGAATTGAGTAAGGTCCAAAGCAACTGGCGTTCTCGCGGTAATTTGGAAGATTTTTTGAAAGAGACCAATGTATTTGGTATTCAGGGCATAGATACACGCGCTTTAACCCGTCGAATTCGCGAAAAAGGTGCGCAGCAGGCCATCCTCTCTACGGACACCTCCGATCCTCAAAGACTCATCGAAAAGGCCCGAAAGTCACCCGATTTAACGGGAAGAGATTTAGTTAAAGAGGTCACCTGCAAAAAGTCCTATAACTGGGATGAAAGTGAATGGACCATTCATAAGGGCCAAACCGAATTAGAAGAAGTGAAAGACCGTCCTTATACTGTGTTGGTCTATGACTTTGGAGTAAAAAGAAATATTTTAAGAAAACTAACTCGTGCTGGGTGCAATATTAAGGTTGTCCCTGCAAACACACCTGCGGATGAAGTTCTAGCCACAAAGCCCGATGGAATTTTTCTTTCCAATGGACCGGGCGATCCGGCAGCGGTTCCTTATGCAATTGAAAATGTAAAAACTATCTTAGGAAAAGTTCCTGTATTTGGGATATGTCTCGGCCATCAAATTTTAAGCCTGGCATTAAAGGGTAAAACTTATAAGTTAAGGTTTGGTCACCATGGTGGCAACCAACCTGTGTTGGATGTGCAGTCTGGAAAAATAGAAATCACTTCCCAGAATCACGGTTTTGCTGTAGAACAAAGCTCCTTTGGAAGTGATGTTGATATAACTTTTTTAAACCTGAACGATGACACCGTTGAAGGTATTCAGCACAAGACTTGGCCCGTTTTTTCGGTACAATATCACCCTGAGGCTTCTCCCGGGCCTCATGACTCTGAACATTTGTTTGATAAATTTGTAAATCTTATGAAAGCAGGAGATTAATGCTCAGAGAAACTTTAGAGCAGCTTTTCGAGTTCGCGGCAAAAGCCATTCCTTCCGATCAAATATTAGAAGCCAAAAAAGCTTACCAAAAAGAGACCGGGGAAATATATGAGGATGACAAATCCTACAATTCAAGAATGTCCCTATTTCTTGAGTGGTATTTATTCGATGATTACAATGTGGAAAAATCACAAACACCTCTTGAAACGCTCATCGAAGAAAATCCAGACGCTTGGAGCAGCGATCAACTGGAGATTTATAAAAGTATTACTAAGAGCATCCAGGGTTTATTTATTTCAAAAAAAATCAAAGACGAAACCGTGAAGGTTGTCAACCTGTTCACTGATGAAACCTATTTGGCACACGAAAAAGACTCGCGCCTGTTTTTTAGAAAAAATGATATTTTTCAAGGTCGCCTTATATTCTTTCAAGAGCAGTTTCATTTTACCGGTAATTTTTGTTTTCATCCTGAGAAGACCCATAAATATATAAAGCAAGAAGTGAAAATTATTAACAAGGCTCAAGCCGGAGATAGAAAAGAGCTCGTTAATTTAAAAAAAAGGTTGCTTAAGGAAAATAAGAATTTAATAAACAAAGAAGCGGAAATTGAAAAGTTAAACGTAAAAATCACAAATACCGATTCAGAAGCTAAAATCATAAAGCTTAAAGAAAAACTCTCCCTTTTAATTGAAGATAAAAATAATTTCAACAAATCTATTCAAGACATAGAAAGCAGTGCTTTCACTCTTGAACACGATAAAATCAGAATCGAAGGCAATAAACAGATCAACAAATTAATAAATAAGTTGGCTTACATGAATTTAAAACTGGAGCGATCTCGACAAATCGAGATTTCTGATATTTACAAAAATTAATGCCTAAACGAACTGACATAAAAAAAATTCTGATCATTGGTGCTGGGCCTATCATCATTGGCCAAGCTTGTGAATTTGATTATTCCGGGACACAAGCTTGTAAATCTTTAAAAGAAGAAGGCTATGAAGTCATTCTAGTAAACAGTAATCCAGCCACCATAATGACCGACCCTGAGTTTGCCGATCGAACCTATATTGAGCCAGTTACTCCCGAGGTGGTGGAAAAAATAATTATCCGCGACAGACCCGATGCTCTTCTTCCTACAATGGGCGGGCAAACTGCTTTAAATACCGCTCTTGCTGTTGCCGAAAAAGGCATTCTGGATAAATATAATGTTGAATTGATCGGAGCTAAAGTCGAGTCAATTAAAAAAGCAGAAGACAGGAACCTATTTAAAGAGGCAATGATTAAAATAGGACAAAAGGTTCCTCCCAGCGGTCAGGCAGTTTCACTGGAAGAAGCCTGGAGCATCGTCAAAGAAACCGGGTTCCCAGCTATCATTCGTCCTTCATTCACTCTTGGAGGAACCGGGGGAAGTATCGCCTATTCTGAAGAAGAGTTTGTTCCTCTCGTGGAGCATGCATTCCAATCCAGCCCTATTCATCAGGTTCTCATCGAAAAATCACTTCTTGGATGGAAGGAGTATGAGCTGGAAGTGATGCGCGACCTCAATGACAATGTCGTTATTATTTGTTCCATTGAAAATTTTGACCCGATGGGGATTCATACAGGAGATAGCATTACCGTAGCTCCGGCTCAAACTCTTTCTGACAAAGAGTATCAAGTCATGCGTAATGCCGCGATCGATATTATCCGAGAGATAGGTGTTGATACTGGTGGTTCAAACATTCAATTTGCAACTAACCCCGAAACCGGGGATATGATTGTAATTGAAATGAACCCTCGTGTTTCACGGAGTTCCGCATTAGCATCAAAGGCTACTGGTTTTCCCATCGCCAAAATCGCCGCCAAATTAGCTGTTGGATATTCGTTGAATGAAATAAAAAATGATATTACTCAGGTGACCCCAGCTTCATTCGAACCTACTCTTGATTATTGTGTTGTTAAAATCCCACGTTTCACTTTTGAAAAATTCCAGCAAACAGAGCCCATTCTAACTACACAGATGAAATCTGTGGGAGAAGTAATGTCTATCGGGCGAACATTTAAAGAAGCATTGCTGAAATCAATTCGATCCATGGAAATCGGCAGTTATGGATTTGAGGAGGACTTCCGTTTCAAGCTGAATAATGTGGGTTTGTCGGAGGAGCAACAAAAAGAAAAACTTACAGCGGCATTATCCATTCCCTTTTCTGATCGGTTGTGGCAAGTAGCTGCTGGATTGCGTCGCAAATTTTCCGTTGAGGAATTACATCAACTTACGGGTATTGATCCGTGGTTTCTTGATAATTTGAAAACATTAATCGATTTTGAACTGGAACTAAAAAAGATTGATTCGCTGGATTCAATAGAAAAGCAGACCCTGATTAAAGCTAAGCAATATGGTATGTCAGATATCTATCTTGCAGGACTTCTAAATTGCTCTGAGAAAGACATACGGGAACGTCGTTATAGCCTTAATATCTTCCCAGTATACAAAAGGGTTGACACCTGTGGTGCCGAGTTTGAAGCATTTACTCCATATCTGTATTCAACTTATGAAGAAGAATGTGAGGCTGAATCCACCCAGAAGAAAAAGATAATGATTATAGGAGGTGGCCCCAACAGGATCGGTCAAGGAATTGAGTTTGATTACTGCTGTGTCCACGCATCATTTGCGCTTAAAGAAGACGGGTTTGAAACCATCAGGGTTCATTGTAATCCCGAATCCGTTAGTCCCGATTACGATACCTCGGACCGACTCTATTTTGAGCCAGTAACTTTGGAAGATGTTCTCCATATCGTACGCGTGGAAAAACCAACAGGGATTATTGTACAACTAGGAGGACAGACCCCTCTGAAACTATCTTTATCCTTACTGGAAGCTGGAGCACCCATTATTGGAACCAGTCCGGCTGACATTGACAGAGCTGAAAATAGAGAACTCTTCAAAGAGGTTTTAGATAAACTTAATCTCAAACAACCCGAAAATGGTATTGCCGTTTCATATATTGAGGCTAAGGAAATAGCATCTAGGATTGGTTACCCTGTTGTAGTACGCCCCTCTTATGTACTAGGCGGTCGTGCTATGGAAATCGTCTACAGTGAAAATCGCCTGGAATATTATATGCAACACGCGGTCAAGGCATCACCTGAACATCCTGTTTTGATTGATGATTTTCTCGAGGATGCAATTGAAATAGATGTTGATGCAATATCAGATGGCGAAGACGTAGTTATTGGCGGAGTGATGGAGCATATTGAGGAAGCAGGAATTCATTCTGGAGACAGCGCATGTTCCCTTCCAGCATTTTCCCTTGCCCCTGAAACAATTGATGAAATAAAAAAACAGACTTGTGCCTTGGCAAAAGAGCTTAATGTAATTGGCCTTATTAATATCCAGTTTGCGGTGCAGAACGATAAGGTCTTCATTATAGAAGTGAATCCTCGAGCATCCCGCACTATTCCATTTGTTAGTAAATCCATTGGTGTTCCTCTTGCAAAAGTCGCCGCTCGTGTCATGGCGGGAAAAAGCTTAAAAGAAATTGGTTTTACCAAAGAGGTTAAATTTTCACATATTGCAGTCAAAGAATCGGTTTTTCCTTTTAATAAATTTACCGATGTAGATGTTCTCCTAGGTCCGGAAATGAAATCAACGGGTGAAGTTATGGGGATTGATAAAACTTTTGGTCGGGCTTTTGCAAAATCTCAATTGGCGACGGGGATCAAACTACCTATGGAAGGTACGGCTTTTATAAGTGTTAAAGACTCTGACAAACCAAAAACCCTCGAAATTGCACAAGGGCTTCAGGATTTAGGCTACCGTATTCTGGCTACCAGCGGAACAGCAGAATATTTTAATAAAAATGGAGTTACTGTTGAATCAATCAACAAGGTTAAAGAGGGTTCCCCGCACAGTGTCGAAGCGATTGAGTCAGGTGAAATTAATCTGGTGATTAACACAGTATTTGGCGAGCAAGCTATCAAAGATTCATTTTCTATGAGGAGGGGTTCTTTAAATCAAAACCTACCCTACTGCACAACAATTTCGGGAGCCTCTGCTCTGCTGGGGGCACTTAAAGCGCTCAAAGAAGAGGATTTGGACATCACCACAATCCAAGAATACAATAATTTTTAAAATCTTTGAACTTAGGGAACTGATTTAATTCCATGGAAACTCCACCATGGGACGGGTTCTTCAGACTCAAATAGCGTTTCTCCAACGCTAAATTGCTGATTGAAGCCCTTTAAATATTTAAAAGAGCGGACCAGGTTTCCGGGCATGAAATCTTTTCCAACAATAATTCGGGCTCTTGAAAAACCCAGCATGCTTTCCAGTACCTGAATCGTTCCCATTTTCACATAAATATCCCCAAGATCATGTTCAGTTAAAAAGGGATCATCTAGTTGCAAACCCACTGAATGAACACGAAACCTGTCGCCTACCTGAACACCATTTTTTCTTCCAATATTTATAAGAACGTCCTCATTTTTTATAGCAATAATTTCGCCTTCAAGAGGACCTCTCGAAATTGTATTATTAACAAAAGAAACCATTTCCTTT
>JAJDBA010000308.1 GCA_029261675.1 Nitrospinaceae bacterium | reverse complement strand
TATTCAGGAAATAATTCCATTTTATTTTTCTAGATATCCTTCTCTTTCAAAAAATCGATATCTGTTTCTTAAGAGGAAAATGTAGCTGCCAATAAAAGGTCAAAGTATAACAAATCGGCAGATCAAATCCTCCTCAGCGCTGTTTTGTATTGAAACTCGCATTCTTTACCGCCGCCCAACGAAATTTCAACAAAATAAAAATCCTCTCAAAATTCATTTCGAAGTTCATCTTTCGCTCATTTCACGAACCCACTCTAGCACCACATAATCCATCCACCGTCGATCTCCATGAGGAGTCGGGTGCTGGGAAAGATAACCCATATGCCCTCCACCTTGAGGCTGATAAATAGACACATGATTACTCATTGAAACATTTTTGAATACTTCCGATGGCACAAATGGATCATCTAAAGAACAGAGTATCGAGGTCCTCGTCTGAATATTATTCAGGTAATATTTACCGCTGCATTGATCATAATAATCATCCAGATCTTTGTAACCACCAACAGGTGCGGTATAACTGGCGTCGAAACTCCAGATCGTACTCAAGTCCGGTTCTATTGCATTCGGGAAGTTTTTCTTCAAGGCACGCATCTGGTTTCCAATCAGCCTCATATAATAACGGTTAAATAACCAACAAGAACGATGAGTGGAAATAATATGACTGGCAACACGTAAATCAACAGGTGGATTTACTGCCATTGCCCCTATCAGCCCTGGAGGGGTCGACCTCCCCTCACCCAAGTATTTAAGAAGTATATTGCCACTTAAAGAAAAGCCTATCAAAAGCAGATGCGGATGTCGTTGCAAAAAATAATTGATCATCCTAGCCATATCCTCGCTTGAACCGCCATTCCACAAGCTCGAACTTAGCCCCATTCCCGGCCCACTCCCTCGCTGGTTGATTAGAAGCACACCGTATCCCTGCGACCCAAGTTTTGCAGCAATACGTCTTATATAACCAGACTCAGAACAACCTCCCATACCATGAGCCAACAAAATCGTTGGTTTTTCTTTATCCATGGCCTCGATTTCAAACGCAATGGAACTTGCATCCACATCAAGGTCAATGGTATGAGAAATTTTTTCTGGGAAAAATTGGGGTTTCCCGGGAAATTGCGAACCAATTATTGTCTGCAAAATTCCCCCACCTGAAGCAGGGGTAAAAGTGCTCATTAAGTGATCGATCTCCAAAAACATCCCCTTATCAGTGAGTATCGGTCAATAATTGAATGGAATTTTTTATACGCCGAAGGTATCTTTATAATAAGATGCCTTTCAGCAACGGTTGACACTTTAGCAAGGTATTGGTAGATTGCAAAATTGAACTTTTTAAGGCCTAATTAACCTTGAACCAGCCAAAAAAACTGAATTTTCTTATGCGTTTTATTACATTATTATCACTTACTTTATTCCTACTTGTTCCCTTTGCAGAAGCTTCAACTCCTTCTGAGGAAGCAAATATTCACTATCAGAAAGCCTTGAAGCTAAGTCAGCAAAGGTTGTGGAAAGATGCTATTCCCGAATTCATCAAAGCCGCTAAACTTGCACCTAAAAAAGGCCTGTTACAGGCGAATCTTGGCGTCGCATTAAGCCAAACAGGGATGCACAAAGAAGCGCTGTTTTCCTTCGACAAGGCAT
The DNA here is from genome assembly GCA_029261675.1 of Nitrospinaceae bacterium. Lineage (GTDB taxonomy): Bacteria > Nitrospinota > Nitrospinia > Nitrospinales > VA-1 > UBA8687. Next base: position 12,448 of record JAJDBA010000308.1, on the reverse strand, counting down.
TACAATTGGGATATGACTCTTCAGGACTTCGTTACAACCGTGGAGTTTCTTTTGCGCATTTGAATTTGATAGATGAAGCGGTGACAGAATTGGAAAAAGCCTTGAGCCTTGACCGAAGAATGGTCAAAGCAGAATACGATCTTGGCGTTTTATACAACCGACAAGGCAACAGGAAAAAGGCCCAGAAGAAAGTAAACACATTGTTCAAACGTAACAATAAGCTGGCAAAAAAATTATTTGATCAAATAACACCTGATTATAAAGTCATCACAGTCGATAATGGGGGAACACTAAAAGGCCGCGTTTCACTTACTGGCCCCGTCCCTAGAGTCCGTTCTTTTCATCTAGTGCATGCCCCGAATATTGAATTTTGCTCACGCATCTCAGATGGAAAAGGTCATCGTTTTCTGTACGATTTTACAGTATCGCAAAACCGAGGCCTGAAAGATACGATCATTTCCTTGACAGCTGTTAAAAAAGGAAAACCGTTTCCACAAAAAATGCAAACCTTTCATATAGACCGCTGTCGAGCCAACAACTATATCATTGGCATCAAGAACAGCGAAAACATCCTCATCGAAAATACCGACCCGATCCAGCACGAGATCGCAACCTATGAGGTAAGAAATATTTACTCCGATCAAACCTCAAACCGACCGGTTACGCCAAAGTCCAGTCAGGTCAGAGCGGCATTCGTTCGTCAAGATGCAGAGGAATTCACTATCAAATGTAATCTTCACCCGTTCCTGCAAACTCACGGATATCTGGTGGATAACCCCTATTACACAGTGACCGACGCAGACGGAAATTTCTCAATTGAAGACATCCCTCCAGGAACTTATGAAGTCGTGGCCTGGCACACTTATATTCCTCAAAAAAAGGGGACAGTCACCATCACCGCCAAAAGTGAAACAACAATAAACTTTGAATTTAATGGTGCAGATGAGAGAAGAAAACTATACCACGATGATATTAAGGGCTATAGATTCAACACTTGGTATGACAGCAAAGAAAATTTTTATGGGGGGCCGAGGATTGACGACCCCGTGGAAGAATTGCAGGCCTTCTGCGACAAAGACCATATTTGCTCTGAATAATTTTTAATTAACTCGTTTTTTTACCACAACCGCATTGAGTTTATGCTCTTGCCGGGCACGTTCCGCGGCTTTTTGAGCCGAAGCTTCTTCAGCGTACTTCCCTAAAAATACCCGATGCCATACCCCACCATGATTCGGCAATTCTATTTCCATTAGATATGCATCGAACCCTTTCTTTTGCAATTTCAATTTCAAAGCACTCGCCATTTTCACATCACGAAACGAGCTGACCTGAACAGCAAAGCGAGGCAGTATTGGCGATTTCTTTTCTTCAATAGTTTTTATATTTTTTTTGGGCTCTAACTTGGCGGGTTCGATGATTTTACTGGGAGAACGCACGAGCTTGGCAGGTAGAGAAACAGGAAGCATTTCACCATGTAAACCAACATACTTGGTCATGGTTTTATCCTTCAAGGTTTCAAAAAAAGTAAATTGGTGAGAAACAGGTCCCAACGCTTGCGTTTTATTGACGATAGATTTCGGTTTTACCGCACTGACTTTTTTGACGACCGAAGGATTCTCCTGGAAAAAACCAGGCAACAGTCCATCATTAAAATAGACAACTGATGAGCATGCCAATATAAAAATCGTAAGATAAAGGAATCGCATATTATCCGTTCGGAATCAGTCTCACATCTTTTCAGGAACTGAAATTCCCATTAGGTCGAATCCGTTTCTAATAGTAATTCTTAACCCATCCAACAAATACAGGCGCGCCAGCGTGAGCGGAACGTCATCTGAAATAACCCTGTGGCGACTGTAATAGCCATGAAAGCGCGATACCAGATCGAGCAAGTAATGCGAAATCCGGTGAACTTCCAATGCGAGAGCACTTTTCTCCACAACTTCAGGGAATGCTAAAATTGCTTTTATAATTGAAAACTCTTCCTCCTCTACAAGTAGAGAGAGATCGATGCTTTCATTTCCAGAAAATTGAATACCCTTTTCCTCAGCACCACGGAAAATACTACAAATTCTCGCATGCGCATATTGAATATAGAAAACCGGGTTTTCCGATGTTTCCTGTTTTGCCAGTTCCAGATCAAAATCTAAATGTGCATCAGAGCTTCGCATGAGAAAATAATAACGCGCCGCGTCCACACCGACCTCGTTCACCACATCTGACAGGGTTTCAAACTCGCCAGAACGGGTAGACATAGCCACCTTTTCACCGCCCCTGAGCAAACTGACAAACTGTATCAATAGTATTTTAAAAATATTTTTATCGTACCCCATCGCCTGTAAAACGGCCTCCATACGCGGTACATAGCCATGATGGTCAGCACCCATGAGGTTGATAATTTTTTTAAAACCACGTTTGATTTTGTTTTGATGGTAAGCAATGTCCGAGCAAAAATAAGTCTTCTCACCAGTTTGTTTGACAATCACGCGATCTTTGTCATCATCAAAAGCAGAAGACTTTAACCATACCGCACCGTCTTTATCGTAAACATGGCCTTTACCACGCAACCATTCAATCGCACCTTCGACCGAGTTATCTTCATATAAAGATTGTTCGCTGAACCAATTGTCAAAGGTCACACGAAAATCGGAAAGATCTTCTTTGATCCCTTCCAAAATATTATCTTTGGCAAGTTTTTTAAAAAATGGAACACACTCCTCTTCCGGTTTATCAAAAAATTCTTTACCATGCTGATCAATAGCCAGTTGTGCAATGTCTTTTATATATTCACCACGATAATGATCCTCAGGGAACTCCGTATCGCTCCCTAATAACTCCAGATAACGCAACCAGGTAGAACGCCCCAAAATGTTCATCTGATTTCCCACATCGTTGATGTAGTATTCGGTTTTTAGATCATAGCCCGCTTTTTTAAGTATTCGTGCCAACGCATCGCCAACAGCAGCACCCCTGCCGTGACCAATATGCAAAGGACCGGTTGGATTCGCACTGACAAACTCGATCAATATTTTTGTTCCCTGCCCAACATTCGACTCCCCAAAGTCATTTCGTTTTTCAACGGCATCAGTAAATCTATCAAGAAAAAACTTTTGCGACATTTTCAAGTTCAGAAATCCAGGCCCGGCAATTTCTACCGAGTCCAATACGGCTGTGCCCTTATCAATATGACGTTCAATAATCTGGGCAATTGCTTTAGGATTTTTACGTTCGCTACGTGCAAGAGTCATAGCAATATTGCTTGCAAAATCACCCATTTTTTCATCCTTGGGTTTTTCTACAACAACATCAGGAGCATCAGCAAGTTCCAACTCACCTGCGTCCTTGGCTTTATTCAGGGCGCACTCAATTATTTCTTTAATGGCTTTTTTCATGCCAGGGTTCTCAAAATTTTAAGGGTTTTTGAATTTGGGCGGGCTTGTTTTTTATTGGGGAATACAAACGAATATTATTTTGAGTTCCGGATCGATTCTATTTCCTTTTCCATTTCTTCTTCAAGAGACTGTTTATCGTCCCGGAATTGAGCTTCCAGTTTCATTTTTGCGCCTGCAATTTCTTCTGGAGGTACACGGTCTGAAAGTTTGCGGACTTTATCTTGCATCGTCACATCGCGGTCAGCAATTTGCGCCGTAAAATCTTTTCTGATTTCAGCGATTTGATCTTTTTGCTTTTTGGTCAGCTTTTTCTTGGATTTTAACTCTGGCACAAGATCATCCGACCTCTCCAGACTCAACTCCCATGAACTTTTCAGGCCCGACATCTCAATACCTCCAATTAAACATAACTATTTAATTATAAAGGAATTGTGGGCAGGACTCAATAACTTTAAGAACAGAAAATATCTAACAATAAAGATGGAATCTTAATTTTTTGAAAAGGTGGTGCGTACATCGAGGATTTTAAAACGGTGTGATTGGAAAATCCGGTTGTCTTGTTTCAGCACTTGATCAATTTGATGAACCAACCAGATATCTCCAAATCTTTTATAACGGTAGGTCGAGGTTTCTTTATATTCTAGTTCACCCATAATAAAGTCGGATCGGCTTTCATTGATGGCCCATTTTCCATTCACTTTTTCATAGCGAAACACACCGTTCACTTTTCGCGGAGCAGAGCGTTGCTTGAATCGTATCTTATCTACCTTCACATCGGCCATGTCCACCAGCATATTATAGCTTTCGACATGCTTCTCCGTTGAGTCCGTCCGATACAATAACCTCGCCCAACCTCCAGCCATTTTTTTTAATGAACCCCGGTATTGAGCAAATTTCTGCTGAAGCTTTAAGGGAATGATCAACTCACCATAGTTCTTGATCTGATTCTTTAGCTCAAATTTGCGCTTTATCGAATAATCCCTCTTATCACCTATCAGTTCAAAATCGTACCTGCCATTTGCTCCGTCATTCTTCCATGTAAATTCAAATTCTGGGTTCCTCAAAAATTTCCCAGACCCCGATGCCACATCCAACTGTTCCCATTGGATTCGAGCAGTCACTTTTTCCAATCCGTTACCATGTTGAGGATAGTAGTAGTTTTGATCTAGATTGGAGAGAATCTCATCTGCCTCAGATTGCGCCCAGACATTGCTGGCTCCAATAAGACAGAAGAGTATTAAGGCAGAAAACCTAAAGATTGGCATAAACAATCCATTTTAAGGAAGGGTATTATCAGCTCGCATAGAAAGCTTTTCAGTGGTCAGCTCAGCCAGAGATCCGCCACCTTTCAAAGAAAGAAGCGCATTTTGAGAAGCTAAACTATCCCATGTTCGAGCCCCAGACACATACCCCCTCATCTTCCCGTTGCCATCGATTAAATAACTGGTGGGAAGACCCATTATATAATATTGCTTCCTTACTTTCTGGTCTGGGTCATGAAGAATGTGAAAACTCAATTTATTCTTATCAGCATATTCAACGATACGGTCTTCGTTCCACCTATCAATGGATATGGCTACGATTTCCACATCATGTTTTTTGAGGTCTTTGTAAAGGTTCTGCATAGATGCCATCTCTTCCATACAGGCTGCGCACCAAGTCGCCCAAAAATTAACTAGAACAATTTTCCCTTTAAAATCAGATAATTGAGTGGTGCCCCCTCGAATATTTTTCAACTTAAAACCCGGAGCGGGTTTGGAAGTTTTAGGTGCAATAATACCCATTTCTTCAAATAGCAATGGGTTAGCCGTAACCTGAAATGGCAACAGCAAAAGGAACAAAACTAAAGCCGAAACCTTCAAACATATCTGAGTTTTCATAACTGAATTCCCTTTATCTTGCGTTTTTGTGCAAATAATCCCTGATCAGTTCTTTTTCATCTTTAGGAAAAGCTAAGTTCTGCTGATCCATAAAAGACTCCATCATTACCAAGAGATGATCCCATTGTTCTGCAGTATGCCGCTGCGGGGCCGGAAGCCCATGGCACTGGGTGCATTTTTCCGAATACAACCTGGCACTTGGGCTTTCCGGTTCCGGTATCGTTTGGGTCATCGAACACCCCCCAAACAAACCAACTATTAAAACCAATGTTGCAGCGCGTCTCATCATCTAGACTAGAATCCCAATTGCTTGGGTGCACTGAAACCTTTATAACGACGACTTTTCTTGGTTGGCACTTCCAAGTAATAAGAAAGCCGAAGCATCCAGTCATCACGCAATTGCGGTCCGTTCAAATCCTGATGGATTGGCACAGTCGCAGTCACTTCAAAAATATGCAATGGAACAGGTTGAAACTGGGCACCGAAACTCAATGCCATTTTATGCCCACCATAATTATGTGGATCGAACAAAGGAGTGGTGAAACCACTTGATGGGTTAAAGTTTGCATGGCCTTGACCTAAAACACGCTGCTTATAGGGCTCACGATTAAACCTACCTTCATACCAACCATTCAACTGTGTATGAAGAACCACCTTGTCATGCACCTGACGCATGAGGTAAAAGTCATAGCGAAATTCCTGACCGCGATGGTAGCCTTGGTTATTGTTATAAAGATGAGCCTCAAGCTGTGTGTTAAACCCATACCACCAAGGATCGCGCGACCCCTGATAAGTAATGCCAATAATAGGATCAATGGTTCCACTACCCAATTGCATTTTAAATGGCAGAAGCGTGCCATTCTGTCCCATAACCGTGTTATTGGTGAACTTTTTGTCAATAGCTCCGGTAGGCAGAGAAAGTCCAAATAACACAGACATTTGTCGGGTGGGAACCAGATTATCGTCCTTATAGAACCGATACTTACCTAAGACCGTCGTATCCCCCATACCTGTGGACCGCATAGTAAAATCATTACCATTAGCAGCCCTTACTCTCATCTGCATATTGTTTTCTTGATAATTGGTCATTGCCATCACCGCAAAATCATCGGTGAACGAGTAGGCACCGCCTATCATCGTCATATACATTTGCATGGCTTCGGGAGCAGCAATAAATGTGTTTCCATTGGGAAGTCCAACTAGTGAATTGGTATCAATATCAGTGGTACCATCTCTTAACGGTCCCATCTCCATGAACATCCCGCTGATCTTGAACCGAAATTCATGAGTTTCGGGAATTCCTCCGCCAAAAATATTGAGAGGCATGTTGCCTCCACAGTGAGCACAACAAAGTCCTACATAAGCCTGGGCTGCAGTCATCCAGACCATTACGATAAAACTAGAAAATAAAGCGATTAACCCCGTTTTTTTCTTAAACATTTTTACCTCTACAAATAAAATTAATGAAATGCGAAACAGAATAATATAAGAACGAATTGGTATTAAAAAAACTCACACGCAAATAAGCGTGAAACAAATAAACCTTTTTTAAACCAATAAAAAAATACTAGGAAAGTTGTGGCGGATGCTCGATAGAGCGAGGGAGAAAACGGGCTTCGTCATCCAAAGGCGGATAAAACGAATAGGATGCTAGATGAGGAATAAGCTCATCGTTTTGAGCGAATTGAGGAAGGTCACTGCCAAAGGAAATCCCTTGTGAATTGGATGCTCCCGGATGCGATCCACAGTCCGATCTAAATTCCGCAGACTTGGAATGGTTTTCTTTGTGTGGACAATCTTGCTTGGCTTGATGCAGATGAGCATTCAATAAACAGTGTAGCGGCTTATCGGCACTCACCTTGTTGAAGGGGGAAACTACTTTAGCTTGATGATGAGAATGATGACTACCTGATGCTTGCGCAAAAGACGCCAGCAAAAATACGACTGCCAGAACCAAGGCTCCTTGCAAACAAAAGATTTTTGTAAAACGGCTCATTCAATCACCACTAAATTCAACACCAGTAATTCCCCCATTTATACACCCTTTTAAAGCCAATTATCAACTGTTTTTCAAATAGATAGCTAGGACTATTCCTACCTAAATCCAAGCCACACAACCACTTAAACATAATAAACAACATTAACTATTAAAATCTAAATAATTATAAAAAAACACTATAATGACATTACCCCTAATAAAATCCCCATTTAATTGTTTGTTTTGACTTTAGCCATTTGTTATCCTCTGCCTTGATATGCAAACTCCCGATCGCACCACACTGTTAAGAGAATTAAAAAATTACCTGCTACTATTAGAGGACGTTGGGTACTCAGAAATTCCCTGCGAGACAAAATTATTTGCTGAAACAGGTTCACTAGAACCCACCATCCCCTCTCCCGTGAAAATTATGGCAAGTGGCAAAAAAGCAACCCAATTAGCTCAGGTTCGTGAAGAACTTGGAGACTGCACCCGATGTAAGCTATCTCAAGGTAGAAAAAATATCGTATTTGGTTCCGGTAATCCACAAGCCGATCTTGTTTTTGTCGGTGAGGGACCGGGTGCTGATGAGGATGAACAAGGCCTGCCTTTTGTGGGTCGGGCTGGTAAAAAGTTGACCGAAATTATCGAAAAGGGAATGAACCTCGACCGAGAAAAGGACACTTATATCTGCAACATTGTCAAATGTCGCCCCCCTGGCAATCGTGATCCAGAAAAAGAAGAAATCGTTGCCTGCAATCCTTTTCTCATTCAACAGCTAAAAGCCATTAAACCAAAAGTAGTCGTCGCGCTGGGAAAACCCGCCGCATCGACCCTGTTAGGAAGAAGTGTACCGATAACTAAAGAGCGCGGCACCTGGCATGACTATGAAGGATTCAAACTGATGCTCACCCTGCACCCTGCCTACCTGTTACGCGCTTATACCGTTGAAAATCGCAAGGCGGTGCATGAAGACATGAAAAAAGTTTTGAAAGAGCTTGGTAAATGAGCCAGGAAAAGATAGCACTGCTAAAGCAAAATATTGGAAAGGTCATTTTCGGTAAAGACGATATCATCGAATATGCCATCATCGCCCTCCTTGCAAGAGGCCACCTGCTTATTGAAGATGTGCCGGGTGTCGGCAAAAGTTCTCTGGCTCAGTCCCTTGCAAGCTCACTGCATCTCGACTTCAAACGCATCCAGTTTACCAACGACCTTTTACCCGCCGATATTACAGGTGTCTCCGTTTATGATCAGGGAGAGAAAAAATTCCATTTCCAAAAAGGTCCCCTGTTCGCAAACATAGTTCTGGCTGATGAAATCAATCGTTCTACGCCTCGCACGCAAAGCGCATTGCTCGAAGCCATGAATGAAAGGCAAATATCAGCGGATAATACGACCTACGACCTAGAAGAGCCTTTCATGGTTATCGCGACGCAAAATCAAATTGAAAGCCAGGGGACCTACCCTCTTCCTGAATCGCAACTGGACCGATTCATGCTCTACGTTTCTATGGGCTATCCCTCTATTGAAGACGAGCGTCGGCTCTTGAAATCAGCGCGCCCAGACCCTTCCAGCATAGAAGCTCTTTTGAACAAAGAAGATGTATTGCAGCTTCAGACTCAGGTCGACCAAGTAAAAATCGAGCCTCTCTTAACCGATTATATTTTAAACATCATCACCGCAACACGTGACAATTCGCATCTAACTCTTGGAGTGAGTCCACGTGGTGGATTAATATTCCAGCAAGCCATTCGCGCTCGCGCCCTTGTGAACGGAAGGGATTACTGTACACCGGATGATGTGAAAAATTTAGCAGCCCCTGTCTTATGCCACCGCGTCATTCCTGAATCGCATAGCAATTCGCGAAGATTTGCAGATACTGCCACCATCATCGAAAAAATTCTTGAGCAATTACCCGTACCCGTGTGAGGGAACAATGCCCAAGAATAATTTTCTATACACCCTTTCCCTCAAAAACAGAACCCTGTCTTTAACCCGAGAGGGACTCGGATTCATCGTAATTTTATTCGGTGTCGGACTCGGCGCCATCAATACAGGCAACAACCTGCTTTACCTTGTGCTCGCCATGTGCTGCAGCTTCATTGCTGTATCTGGGGTACTGTCTGAGTTGAGTTTTAAAAATCTTTCTGTTAAAGCAAAGGGACCTGCACACCTTTATTGCAATGAAACAGGAGCTCTGGATTTTAAGATAACGAATAATAAAGTATGGGCCCCTTCCTTTTCCCTACACATTCTGCTTCCCAGTGATGGAAGATGCTCATTAGAACAACCGCCCTACTTCTTTTTTATTCCAGGCCGAGCAACCCTGGAAAAATCGGCACTTTTTTCAGGAAACAAAAGGGGAAGGTTACAGATAAACTCTTGCCGTTTAGCAACAAGTTTTCCATTTGGTTTTTATTACAAGACGAAGACCATTCCATTAAACATGGAAATAGTTATTTTTCCCGCCTTGCATCCAGTCCCATTACCGTCTAAAAATGATTCCGGGCAAGAAGGAGAAGGAACACTAAAGACAAGAGGAGAAGAGATTTATGCCATCCGGGAGTTTCGTTCCGGCGACCCCCTAAGTTCCGTGCATTGGAAATCATCAGCTAAAACAGGAAACCTGCGTGTAAAAGAATTCCAGAGCACGAATGAACAAAGCTATACCGTTTTTTTAAATGTCAAAGAACCTGGCAATAGCAAAACGGTGAAAGAAGAAATTCTTGAAGAAAGAATCAGTAAAGCCGCATCGTTGATTTACCACTTGGTTGAAAGAGGCAATGAAGTGAGCCTTAAAACTGAAGATATGCAAACCGATTTCGGAAAATCAGAATCACATTTAAAAGAACTGATGTATATCTTGGCTTTTATAGAATGAAGGGGAAAAGGAAGGAGGGAATTCAGGCCGCTAAATATTGAAAACGATCTGCATCTTTTCCAGCAGAATCATTCACAGCAGCCCTGAATTCCTTTTTGGATTTACCTCTGCTATACGCTTTTTTGTTATCCTGCACTTTCACATGATAACGCTTGCTTTGCAGTTGCTTTACAACTGTATCGATGGGTTTCTTGATAACTTTCATAAAATGCCTCCTTTGAATATGATTGCATTACCTAATTATAACGGTCTATCCCCACAAACTCATAAATATTTTATCGCTTTAGGATACTTTGCGAAAAGTAGCGGGCGGGAATTTCAACATTAAAATCTATGACATCAAATTTATAGGTGGTTTGAGTATTTTCTTTTAGCAAATCCTTAAAAATCATTGTATGCGGGAACAAACGGTCCTCAACCTTCTTATAATCTTTATATAAAATTCTTTTAAGGATTTTCCCACTCTTGGCAAATCGCTCTTCTTTAAGCACTATTTTGTTGATCGGGTTGACCCAAGCCTTTCTTGTCTGGTAGGTCGTTTTTTTATCGTGGGCCTGCAAATGTAAAACCGCGCATCGAACTCCCTCAAACTCTTCAAACCTTTCCAAGGTAGCAACATAAGCCTGACTCAACTTATGGTCTTCCATCATATCTTCATAAGATAAATCACTGCCCATCATGGACTGCCTGAGCAAATGCCCGGCAATAAGAATTTTGCGATCAGTTCGTGGAGTATACATCCAGAGCTTGCCGCCGATCTTGAGCATCTTCGTTCCTTTTTCACGAGCTGGCGATTTGTAATGACTATAGGACCTTGTAGCCCCTTCCATCCAAGAGTCCTGTGTCAGAGTCCGGATTTTTCGTCCGTTATCAATAATCAGTCTTCCTGAAATAAATTTCTTATTTGCCCAAAGATTATCGTCTAACTGCTCCAACAGTTTTTGAGCATTTATTTCTTCTTCCATTCCCGAGGCGACAGAAGCAAAATAAAGAACCAGATAAGCAGCAAAAAAAATCAAACCCTTTTTAAAAATCATCCAGCCTCCAATTCTCGGAACAAATTAGCTTCTGACCTTTTGAAGATCGCAAGGCTCGCCATCAGAGTTCCCGCAACACTCGCAAAAACCCCAGGTACAATTCCCTGCACAAATCCACCGATCGTGAGTCTTGCTCGAACCACATCGTTAATCATCATCCCCGTTTGTGCAAAATTATCTCCCATATTAAAACCCACCTCTTGAAGGAAATAAGTATAGGCACCTCCAAAAATAGAACCTGCTATCGCTCCTAAAATCCCAACCACTAAACCTTCTATTCCCAGTGTTAGGATCAATTTCCAATGGGATTCTCCAAAAGCCAGCCGAAGCCCCATTTCACCATAACGATGGATTCCACTTAAAATCCCGGCATTCCATAAAACCAAAATCATAAGAAACGTAAAAATTCCAACCACAAACCCCTGTATGACATAAAATTTATCTGCAATGGCTCCCAAATTCTGCTGGTCACGAACACTTAAGAGCACGGGTTCGTCGTCTTTAGCCCAACTCTCGGGAGGTGAAGCTATCCAGCGTTTTAAAGGTTCTTGCATGGCACTCTTAACTTCTTCATAATCTTCCAGGGAATATTGGGGCGGAAAAAATCCCAGCCAATCTGTAATCATATCTTCCATATAAAAACTGTTCTGGGCATCTGCAATATCGATTAAAACCATTTTTTTATCCATTGCCGAAACACCAAACTTGACCAAACCAATAATTTTATAATTGTCCGCAACCATTCCCCCGTCGAAAGATTGACCGAGGATGGTAACAAACTGCCCCAAGCCAACACCGAGTGTTTCTGCCAATTGATCTCCCATCAACATTTCATTAGGAGACTCGGGCAGTCTTCCACTAATCAGAGACTCCTCCATTTTCATTCTCACCAATTCTTTAGAATTTTCTTTTCTCAATTCAAGGGCCATACCCACAACGGGTGTTTGAGAAAGAGTGTCACCATTTTCATCAGGGACATCCAGAATGGCTCCCCATCTAATTCGTGGGAACCATTCAACCTGTTCGGGAGAATTTTTTTTCAGCCAATCTCCGGTTTCTTTCTGACCAGCGAGGGATCGATCGAGAGGACGTAAGTGTTCTTCATCATAAAAGGGTTTATTGACCATGCGCAGATGTCCTGCATCGAGGTTTGCAGTCATATCAATCATCCCCATGAAAACTCCCTCCATAAAACCCACCAAAGAAACCACTAACGCAACCCCTATGGTCACCACAGTGAATGGAAAAAGGAATCGGGATTTATCCCTTAAAATACC
>JAJDBA010000307.1 GCA_029261675.1 Nitrospinaceae bacterium | reverse complement strand
AAACGATGCGTAAAATTGGTTGTTTGGAATGTCATAAAGCAAACCTTACAGTCGAATCGGATCGTCGAATTGCGGATGTAGAAACTAAATTTAATCCTAAAAAAGGGATATTTAATCGCATGTTCGCTAAGGCCAAAACTTTATTTGAACCTGTGGACGATGGGCAAGCATTGCCTAAATTGCTACCTAAGAAGGACCCATTTTTTGTGAAATGGATTTTCGCCGATTTCAAACGACATGATCTCGGTCCAAATTTCCACGAAATTAATTACGATGGAACGGTGCAAAAAGAAATGATGACCGAACCTCTTTGGGGTGTGGGTTCTACGGCTCCTTACGGTCATGATGGACGTAGCACAAGCTTGAAAGAGGTGATTTTGCGTCATGGTGGGGAAGCGCAGAAATCACGAAATAAGTTCGCTAAGTTGGGGAGAGGTCGGCAAGATGCAGTCATAAACTTCCTCGAAACCTTGGTCCTCTTTCCACCTGATAGCACGGCTTCAAACCTGAATCCGGGGGATCCCAATGCTTCCAATTTCCCGCAGGAAGGACACGGTAGCATTAATCTAGGTGCCCTTTTTCAAACAGCAGGCCCTGAATAATCTCTTCCCCCCAGAGAGGAACTCTCTCTGGGGGGGGGGTAATATTAATGGGGGTTCTTAATGTGCCTGGTTTCTCACTCTTAATCAACCCGTCGCTCTTGTATTATTTTGCCCATAGCGAAAAGAAGAGTTGAACAAATCCATCGAGACTCAGACAACTCTTACCAGTTGAAAACCCTTCCTAACTTGTTCCTTTTAACTTTTCCATTAACACTTCGCGCATGGCATCAATGGGGGCAGATTGCCCCGTCCAAAGTTCGAATTGTCGCGCGGCTTGGTTGATAAACAACTCGCTTCCGGGAATAACTTTGCATCCTGCGGCTTTGGCTTCGCGCAACAGTTTGGTCTCTAGCGGATTGTAGACCGAGTCGAATACCGCCATTCCTTCTTTGAAGTCTCTGGCAAGAAAAGGCGATTCGTTTATATTGGGATTCATCCCCACAGGCGAGCAATTGATGAGGATATCTATTGGCTGCGTCCCTGCATCACGACAGTGGATCAACTCGCATCCCAATTCTTTAGCGAGGCTTTCGCCTCGTTCTTTGTTTCGATTATAAGTGATTGTCAGCTTCCCACCCTTTTCTCTAACACCATAACCGATGGCCTTGGCCGTCCCTCCCGATCCAAGGATCAATACATTTTTATCTTTCAGGGTGGTGCAAGCTTCTAATGCTGCGATAGCACCAGAACAATCGGAGTTATAGCCCACCCACTTTCCATCTTCCTCCACAACAGTGTTGACGGCGCCTATGCTTTGAGCCGTTAGTTCAACTTTATCCAGCAATGGAATGATGTTTTCTTTTGCAGGCATCGTCACGCTCAGACCTGAAAAAAAATCTTTGAACGCGATAAAAAACTTTTCGACGTTATCCACCAGAAATGAAACATAAATATGTGGCGAACCGATTTCTCGAAAAGCCCGGTTATGAATCAGGTAACCCATGCTCTTCGACACCGGGTAGCCTATGACTCCATAAATTTTAAAGTTTTCGCGCTTATCATTAACGCGATAAATGTTTTTCAGTGCATTTGCCGGAATCTGACCCGGTGCGCTTTCCTGCCCTGTGTCCAGACTGCCAAAGGTGAGCATACCTCCGTATAGTGGAGAAAGTACACGGCTTATCTCACCCAGATCGCCCATGCAAAGTCCTATTAACTTCTTGTTTTCCGTTTTTGCGCGCTTAAGAAGCCCGAACATCTTCAGGTTATCGCTGAGGTCGCGGGCATAGGTGACAATTTTAACAATTCCACCTGGCAAAGCGCACATCGTTTCGTAAAGCGGATTCAAATCTTCAGGAGTATGGGAAAAATCATGATACGAAAGAATGATCCTTGAAGTTTCATGTCCTTCCAAAAACGGCTGTAAAAATTCGCGTGGCGTTGAAACCTCGATGTCGACATAATCGGCCCCGGCGGCCAAAGCATCACGCAATGCTTGCAGACGATCATCATCATTGCCCCTGAACTGCCCCCCGTCTAACTTGCTTCGATTGGTGACAATAACGGGTTTGCTAACTTTCTTCAAAAGCACCTTGAGATCAGGCGAGTCGATCAGGTCAAGACGTAATTCCAGAATATCAGCTATTTTTTCTGCTGAGGTGATTTGCTCCAATGCTTTAGGCATGGAGGCACCAACGATGGGAATACAAATCATAAAAGGAAATTTAGAAAAGTTTTATCAGAAAGGAATATTAGCAGACCCGGGGCACAATCAAAACGAAAACCAGCACGAAAGATCAAAAGAAAATTTATATGCCGGGGACAAAGTTTTCCGTCGGAGTCGGGGCGGGTTTGCTGGCTTCTGCCGCTGGTGCCTCTTGAGCTACTACTGGTGGTGCATCCCCCTTGGGATTCTTCTGTAAAGCCTGTCTAGCGGCACTGGAAATGGTAACTTGGTCCTTTTGCCCTTGAACCCTTCTTACCGGACTTTTTTTATTCAAGTCGGCAATACGTGCCTGCCCTTGATAGGTCTTAAAAACCTTGCTTACCGGTACAATTGAAAAATCCATAACTGCCTTTCTCCGTTAAATACTTCCCGAAATTTTTGGCTTGATCCTTGCTGAAACTCCATATCCTTTTAATAGGGTGCGCCCGTTTCTCGTCGATCTCATTTTTTCAAGCAACTCAAATTTTTCGTTGAGTAACTTTTTCTCGCAATCGTTTTCCATTCCTATAATTTTTTCTATTTCACTTTCGATTTGGGCTCCTAGATCTTTCAACTTGTTCGCAATCACAACCCGGATTTTTTCATCCAGAAGTGCCACACCTTTTTCCAACTCTTGATCATCACTGACCAATGAATCAATCACGGCTTCTTTTTCATCAAGAATTTGAGTGAGAGAAGACGGGTCATTTTGATCGACGGCCTTTGCTTGTTTCTCCATTTGCCCTGCCAGCTTGGCCAAAAGGGTTATTTTATTTTCAAGAATTGCTTTAATCTTTGCTTCTTCCATAGTCAGGCCACCGCGATTAAGGTTTGAACAGTTGCATCCAGATTCGAGTTTTCGGTAAACTTGCGAAAATTTTCTGCCAAGACATCAGGAGTGCCGGATTGGATAATTACTTCGGTTTGCTTGAGCGCCAAGTCACCGCGACCATCAAGCACAATATTTTCCAGCCTCTCGGCGAGGAGAGGAAGGATTCCGGTTTCAGAGTTTGTAAACAGATCAAACACTTCAAGCGTATTTTTTTCCAGTCCACGTTTTAATTCTGTTTCATCAAGCGAAAAGGTGTTGTCAGTCAATGTCCGAATTCCAATCGAACTCAATCTTTTTAATAAGTTTTCATCGCCATTTTGGGATGGGAAACTAAATCCACTTTTAATTCCTTTAACAATGGAGGTAACAGCTACCTCCTGCTGGGTCTTTTTTTCCGTATTAGTCGCGGAAATACCTGTTGCTTGTGTGTTTCCTGGTCTGCCGCGGAGGTCATCTATAATGCGATTTCTTTCTTGCAAAACACGAGCCTCTTTTTGAGGATCAATGGTCAGGTCATTACGAATGTCCTGAATATCGCCGTCTTCCTCAAAGGAATTGCTAACAGCAAGCAGATCATTTATTTTTGCAATGGAATTATTGAACTGGCTGAACAAAATTTTTATTTGCTCAAAAAAGGTAGGTGCATCAATAAAGATAGTGATCTTCGCAGAATTTTCTGAAGCCTGCCGCAACACTAGGGCCGTGTCTTCAATTACTCCAGAGAAGACATCGTTGTCACTGCTGAAAAACTCTCCATCCACTTCAACGATTGCGGTTTGTGGTTGGATGATCAGATTTTCAGGTGTATTTAAATCGTTTAACTGAATTTCTTTTTGTACCGACAATCCGCCATTAGTAGTTTCGAAAAATCCTAGATCTAAAAGAACGCTGTCGTCCTCTCTTAAGTCGATGGTATTACTGCCTCCCGCGAGACTTACCAGAACAAGGCGGTTGTCTCTAATCAGGGCCAGAACATTGTTTTCAAAAGAGCCACCATCTAGTCGCTCGTTGGAATTGCTGTCTTCTGTGGGGTCGATCTCTCCATTTCCATTAAGATCTTCCTTTATAAAAACCCCTTTACCAAATTCGGAATTAGCCACCTGCAATATTTCAAGGTTTCCATTTTGATTAACGTCTTCTGTAAGATCGAGGGTTCCGTTTTGGTTTACATCTTCTCCAAAATTGATTTTATTTTTAATTGTGGACAACGAGTCGGTCGAAACAACCGTAATAGGAACGCCATTTATAAAAAACCTTCCGCTCAAACCTAGCTTTTGCGAAGGATCATTTACATCTGAAGCCAGTTCTGCCGCCCGCGATAACCGTACAGATCTGACATCAAAACTATCCAGCGGTGCGTTTTTACCCGCCGCGGCAAGGACTTCCCTGAAACGGGATGAAGAAGCCGATTTCGGGTTCAGGGCATTTTCCAAGTCGGCTACGGTTTGCTGCAGTTCTTTTAATGAGTCTGTAAGACCATCCAATTGCCGCAATCGAGCAAGAGCAAATGACTGCTTTTTCTCCAGATCATCTACGATGGGAATTTTTTGGGATTGGGAACGCTGGCTAAGAAGCGCGACCGCATCCGCCGTTCTAAACGCTGCAAGGGGGCCAGTGGCCTCTAACTGAGGGACCTGCCTTTTATTTATAAAAACCGCATCGAATAAGGTTTGGCTTTTATTTTGAGAGTTTTTGCCTGCTTGATTCAGGGTATCCCTAGCCACATTGACAGCAGAGTTTTTGCTAGTCGTTCGACTGGAATTAAAGGGAAAAAATGTTGGTGGGATATTATTTAGAACCTGCACGTTTTTTTCCGGTCTGGCAAAAATAACCTGTTTTGCCTATAAAGTGTTTAATCGAAAATGTCGATAAACACATCAAGATCGGAGTTGCACAGATTTACCGGAAAAAAAACGCCCGCCTCGCCAGTGCGTGCTAACACACCGATGACGGACTTTCGCCGTAAGGCGACAGACCACGCCGATGTGACAGGTGCCCCTGACGGGCCTTAAGTCAAAATCTGAACCTTCGTTTAATATTGGTCAAGGCCGCAAACCATTCCAATATTAATCGAGATCCTCTTCTAAGCGATGGGGTGTTCCAGTTCTGGCTTGTCTCCTCTTGATGAGTTGTACAATAAGGCCCAAACAGCATGCTGCTGG
>JAJDBA010000306.1 GCA_029261675.1 Nitrospinaceae bacterium | reverse complement strand
TGATTTCTGAAATATTCTTTGCATCCTGAGACATAGACCCCGGACCAAAAGAGTAAAAGTTTGCAGAAGTCACCGCTGGCCCATCCAGAACCGCCATCACCTGTTTGACTGAAGGCCCTTTGGGCATTAGCTGTTCCCGGTAAGACCCCAAGGTAATGACCGACAATTCAAAATTGATACGGCCGGGATATTTTTCAGCGAGTCGATTAATTCTTGCCGGATCAAAATAGCCCACCGAAAACATGGTGATTTTCTTATCTGTCTTCTCTAGGAACTCTTCAATCCAGTCCATCGCTTTTGGATGAAGAGCAAGGTCTGTCCATTCCATGTACTCATTGCCACCCAATATCCAAGATTCCGATTCACGGGTCGGAAAGGATTGAATTTCATTGAATATAAATTCCCAATGTTCCTGCGTGGTCAAAGGAGTTTCAAAAGTCTTGCGGTAACTATGATCCATCTCATAGCAAAAAGTACATTTTACAGGGCAGGTTTTTCCAAGACTCAGAGGAATTTTTCTATCCTTTATTTCTTTTCGAAAAATACTATATAAGAGCTCTTGGTCTTTGAGTGACATATCTTTACCAGTCTTTAAAGGCTTTCATCAATGAATCATCAACAGGCACTTCTTCCTTCTCATCTTCATCCAGACCATGAATCATTTCATTAAGATGTACAGCCGCGCAACCCATATAAGCGATGCTTTCCTGCTGCAACTTAAAGTTCCCTCCTTTTAGTTTTGTCTCAAGCTCACTTAAATGATCTTCGTCAAAAGGATGGATCATTGCAGATTTTTTAAACGCTTCAATAGCCTGTTTAAAATTTTTAGCTTCGTGCTCGGTGATACCTGTTCTCAGAGAATCTTGAGCATCTCTCACTTCATCAACTGTTATAGGATATTTTTCTGTCATTTCCTTCCTCTCTTTTACTTCATAACCAAAAAGAAAAAGTTTGATCGGGAAAACATACGGAGCCAAATCCCAGACCAAACCATCGCTTTTCAATCATCCTGTCATATTCTTATAATGATGCTGACTTGCTGTAAATGAAGGGGCTATTGTAGCATTCCTGGAACCGGAACTGTCAAGGTATTAGAAAGTTTACGAGGGGTTTTTCAAAAACAGGAGGGGGAATGCACAGAAAAAATGCATAAAGAAACACACATAAGAAATAGCACTTAAAAGGCGGGGAACAATTCCCCGCCATCCAAATGAATTCAGCTAAAAATCAGACTGATTAATGCTTTTCCTCAACACCGTCAGGTGGATACTGGTGACCTTCACCATCAAAATTTGACTCCATCGAACAAGAAGACAATACCAACATCAACGAAACCCAAATAAATGAAACTACCAACTTTTTCATCCAGCCCTCTCCTCTCAAAAAGATTTAATCCCAGACAGAATTGTTCTTAGCTGGAATCACCGTATGCTTTTTATCAATTTTTCCACAATAATTCAATCATTTTTTAAGAGTTATCCCTTACAATAGGAAATCAGGGCTTAAATCAGACCTTAATCTTTATATTACAAGGTGTTTCATTTGTCCAAACCATCAGATATTGACCTGGCAGTTCTACAGAATAGTCCCTGGTCAAAAGACAGAAAGTGGAATTTTCTTCCCGAAACCGATTCCACCAACGCCGAAATCATGCGCCATATTTCAAGTCATCCTCCAGAAGAAGGGTTGGTCGTCATAGCAGATTGTCAAACAGGAGGCAAAGGCCGGTCGGGGAGAGTCTGGCATTCCGAATCTGGAACAGGCATCTATCTTTCAATGTTGATCCAGCCTAATCTCTCTCCAGAAAAATTATCTATTGTCACCCTAATGGCTGGCCTTGCAACCGCCATAGCTGTGAATGAGTTTATCCCTCAACCCGCCCAACTAAAATGGCCCAATGACCTTTTGCTCAACAATAAAAAAATTGCCGGTGTTCTATGTGAATACCATGCCACAAAAGTTCCTGCGGTAATCATCGGCATCGGCATCAACGTGAATCACACCCAGTTCCCCGCTGACATCAAAGATATCGCAACCTCCCTCAAACTTGAATCCGGCCTTGAAATAAACCGCACCACATTGATCAGGCAATTGGTAACACAGTTGGATTTTCAATACGACGAATTAAAAAACAATAAAGTCCAAACACTTATAGACAATTGGACTCGGCATTCCGACCTATTCGGAAAATCCATCAGCATCAAAAAAGGAGATCAAATCATCACTGGCAAGGCCCTAAAGTTAGACCCCTTGGGAAGACTCATCCTACTCAATGAATCGGGAAAAGAAATCGCTTTGGATTCTGGAGAAGTCCGTATTCAAAAGAAATAATTATTCTAACAAGTGGAGTAAGTTACCCGCTGCATAGGCGCGTATAGCCTCTTTTGGGTCTTCCAACATTTTTATCAGTAAAGGAAATGCTTCAGGCCCGCCCATCATCCCCACCCCTCTCACAGCGGCAGTACGTACGCGAGAATGAGAATCCAGTAAAGCTGCGGTCAATATCCGTAGCCTTTGTGGTATGGGAGTCTTCCCCAGCACTCGGGCCATTGAACTTCGCACCTTAAAATCTTCATGGTTCAACAACTCATCAAATACCACCTGGCAAGAGTCCGACCCAATTCGATTAAGAGACACCGCCGCCGATAGTTTTGTCAATCCGTCTTCATCTGCACATAAGGGAATTAAATCTGCCTCCGCTTCCTTGAGATTACTCATCGCCATGGCAGCCGCCTGACGAACAGAGGGGTTCGTATGTTTTGCCAACGCTTTCAACTTTGGCAACATATCCAAAGTGGCCTTGCCTTCAAGAGCCTTGAGACTATAAAAAATCATCTCCGTCTCTGAATGGTCGAACAATTTGACGAGGTGAGGCAATACCTCCTTACTACCTATCTTGCCAAGATGTCCAATGGCCTGATAACGACGGTCAGGGATCGGATGCGTCAGTGGGTCCAACACCTCTTTCATATAGTTTATTTCCCCAAGCTTGACTAACCCTGCAGAAGCCGCCAGCTTCATGGGCACATCGTAAGATTTAAGGTAACCGCGGATTTCTTCCGCCACTCCCGGCCCACCTTCATCCCCCAGCATTTCTACCGCCGCGCTCCTGACCCATATATCAGGGTCATCTGTAAGCTTGCGAGCCGCGGCAAGAGCTTCGATCCGCGAAATATTCTTTAAACCTTGTAAGGCAAATAAACGCGCCGTCGGATAATAATCTTCAATCCCCTTAGTGAGAAGCGGGATAAGTTTAGAATCATGAGATTCTCCTGCCGCCCGTAGTACCGCCGCCCGCACAAAAGAATTCTCATTCTTATAAGTCTCTATTAATAATATCTGGCAGTCTTCACGGAGTTTTTCTAAAACCCCTTCTGTTCCAGAATTTGCCAAGGCATGCCCCTGGAGAAACAAAAAGACAACCGCCAACACATAAATCCATTTTCGAAGCATTTTTTTCAATCTATAAAATAGTCACACCGATGAATAAGTAGCCACAAGGTTCCTATAAACCTCAGCCTCTTTATTCTTACCTCTTTTTGCAAAACCTTGAATCAGAACACCACTTTTTTCAATCAACATCTCAGTCACCCAACCTCGTTGTTCTGAATTCAGGTCATCACCCTGTAAAAGTTTTTCCAGAGCATACACTCGCCATCGATCCATCCCCCAGTATTTGCGCGACAACTGATCTTCATGTCCACCTCGCTTGACGATCAACTTATCACTCAAAAATTTAAAAGGATAGCGTACCGCAATTCGTAGCCAAAGATCATAATCTTCACAAACTGGCATCGATTCATCAAAAACACCGACTTCATCTAACAACGATTTACGCAGCATAACGGAAGAAGGACTGACAATGCACAACGGCAAACATTGTTTGAAAATATCACCCGAATATTTCTGGTGCTTGTTCATTTGATTAACGCGAATCCCATTACGAATCCATTTTTCATCCGTATAGACGGCCTGACATTCCGGATGCCCCTGCATCCATTTGACCTGCGCATCCAACTTACCTTCTTCCCACAAATCATCCGAGTCGAGAAAGCAAATCAGCGACCCTCGTGCCGCTTCGATCCCTCTGTTTCTAGCATAAGAAACTCCACGGTTCTCTGGCAAATGAATAACTCGGATATCAGAGAAAGTTTCAAGGACCTTTTGCGTGCCGTCCGTGGAACCATCATCGACCACGATCAATTCAAAACCACTCTGGATAAGAACCGAATCAAGGGTCTCAGCCAAACAATAGCCTCTATTGAAGGTTGGAATAATCACTGAAACCAACGGCAGAATCATACTTAAAACATCACCCAATTAATATTATTCGCTAGTTTAAGGCTGACACTCCCTCCTCCAATGCCCAGACAAACACCAAAATGCCATAAGGTCAACGAGGGATAGAAATCCCATCATATCGTAAACCCGGAAGACTGACATAACAAATGGCTCTTCAACGCAGGCAGAGCAGCCTCCTGCGCCTATGGAGCCACAAATGCCTTGACAAACCCCTAAATATCTCATAAAAATAGGGGCTATTCCATGGAATAAGAGATTTAAAAACAGGCTGCTAGGCTTAATAAAAGGCGATGCTATCATCGCCTGTTTGAATTCATTTAATAAGAGTCGGATATGGATTTCAGAGACGTCACACAGGATTTAAAAAGCGACCTCGCTAAGGTGGAAAAAGCCATAAACGAGAATTACAAATCCGATGTCCCCCTGATCCCAGGGATCAGTTCCTATCTGATGAACTGTGGCGGTAAACGCATTCGCCCCATGTTAACTCTTCTGGCCGCTAAGCTTTGTGGTCGCGATGCAGATGCAATGGTGGTCAAACACGGCTGTGTGGTCGAATATATCCATGCTGCCACCCTTCTACACGATGATGTGGTAGATGAAACCACAGTGAGACGTGGCAAAGAAACAGTCAATGCAAAATGGGGTTCCGATGCCAGCATTCTGGTAGGCGACTTCTTGATCTCGCGCGCTATTCTCATTCTCGCAGAAGACTGCGAAAGAAAGATAATTCAGGCGATCACTGAGGCCACAAAATCCTTGGTTGAAGGCGGTATTCTTGAGTATGCAGAGGCCCGAAAAATCAAGGTCAATGAAAAACATATCCTCGATGTCATATACCGGAAAACAGCTTCCATCCTTTCAGTAAGTGCAAGGATCGGTGGATTGCTCGCTAATGCCACAGAACAGCAAGAAACGGCTATCATTTCTTTTGGCGATGATTTTGGCATGGCATTTCAGTTGATGGATGACGCACTCGATTATGATGCCGATGAAAAGGTTTTAGGGAAACCCACAGGAACCGATTTCAAAGAAGGCCATGTCACACTTCCCCTTCATCATCTCTATCACAATGCAGACCGGAAACTGAAAAAAGAAATCGAAGCCTTCATCAAAAATGAAAATATCAACGCGGATGACGTAAAATATATTGTCGGGCATATGCACCAACATAAATCCATAGACTATACGCTCAATCTCGCTCGGTATTATATCGACCGTGCCAAATCGCATCTCAGAAAAGCCGATTTTCCAGAACCGAAATACATCGAGTATTTTGATGCTGTTGTCGACTACATTCATAGCCGACACACTGCTCCCAGCTCCACAGCCACCGTTAAATAACAGGCGTGCGCCTGTTTACATTGCATTAACCATCAAGCAATCGGAATCATAAAGCGCAATACTTTTATTTTTCTGCCCTTGCGGGATGAAATTATTTTTCCTGCTAATGCAAAATAAGCTATCAATATTAATAAGAGATTTTTATGCACCCTCTCGTAAGCTTGGCAATTAAAGCGGTGGAGCATTTCATCGAAACGAGAGAACCTCTCCCCTGCCCCGACCCATTACCCGACAACCTGAAACAAAAAGCTGGATCCTTTGTCACTATCAAAAACCAAAACACGCTTCGCGGTTGCATCGGCACTCTGACACCAAAATATGAAAACCTGGCAGAAGAAGTTATTAGAAATGCCATCCGCTCCGCAAACGACGACCCGCGTTTTAACCCTGTCGAGAAAAGGGAACTCCCCTCGCTGACCTTCTCTGTGGATGTGCTGACTCCGGAGGAAAAAATTAACGACTTAGAAGGACACAATGTCAAACAGTTCGGATTGATAGTCCGTGGGGAAGAAAAAAAAGGCGTGTTACTGCCCGACCTCGACAACATCAAATCTGCTAATCAGCAACTCAAAGTCTGCCTGAAAAAAGGTGGCTTCACTGATAACGATACTTACGAACTCTTCCGCTTCGAGGTAAAACGATTTAAATGACTCCATTGCGGAAAAGAACTTTGTCTATACAACGAAAAAGCGAGATGCTTCGACAAGCTCAGCATGACTATCCAAATCAGTTTTGGGGTGTCATCCTGAGTTTATCGAAGGATCTCGGAGTTATGCAAAGGTCTCTAGGCGGAGAGGCAAAAATGCTTTTAGTATTTTGACTTTATATATAAACTTGGATATCCTTTTCCCCTTTAGCAATGTCTGATTAAAAGAAACAAGCATGAAAATTATCCACATTTCTGTATCTAATAATCTGGTACCGCCAGAAGGTTATGGGGGAACCGAGCGAGTGGTTCATTGGTTATCTCAGGCGCAAATGGATATGGAGCATGAAGTTCACATTGTTTGCCCAGAAGCAAGCACCACAAAAGCAAATACAATCCCAATTCCGCTATGGTGCAATGAAGAAGAAGCCTATCAGCAATCCTATCAAAAAATTCTCAGTCTTAAACCCGACATCGTTCACGACCATACCTTTTCTCAATTATTTCGATTGCGGCATCCCGACCAGACCGCCATTTCAACACACCACAATGAGCGATTCGAACCCGTTTCAAACACCGTCTATCCTAGCCGTGCGGATGCCGAATCCAATGGCTCCTCAACGTTTGTCTATCATGGATTAGACCTAGATGAATATTCCTTCACTGAAGAAAAGGAATCCTATTTATTATTTTTGGGGGCAATTCATCCGCGTAAGAATGTGGACATGGCAATCAAAGTGGCAAAATGGACAGACATGCCCTTGGTCATCGTTGGTCCCGTGCGACATCCGGGATATTTTTGCAAAAAAGTGCGCAAGCAACTCAACGACAAAATCACCTATCATGGTGAAGCGATGGGAGAAATCAAAAACCATTTACTTAAAAATGCAAAAGCCCTTTTGTATCCCTCATCATGGGAAAGTTTCGGACTCTCGGTGATCGAGGCTATGGTGGCAGGCACCCCCGTCATCACATCCAACATCCCCCCTTTCCATGAAACCATAGAACAAGGCGTTACCGGGTTCATTTGTGACAGCAAGAAAGAATATCGTGAAGCAGTAGAGCAGTTGTCCACCATCAAACCCTCCGACTGCCATGAAAGAGTTGTTAAATATTTCAGTAAAGAAAGCATGGGCGAGGGATATCAAAAGCTCTACCAAAAAGCCATCGACAAACAAGATTGGTAAGCCACAAGATTCAACTCCATCTTTTTGTTATAAAGATAAAGTGTTGCGTCGACCGGTTGAAGTCGCAACCCAAAACGGACATTAAATCATTTTTATCAGAACCACTGGATCTCACCACCAGATTTATAGTTAAAAACAAAAATGGATTATAAGAAGGCATTAAATAAAAGGCTTGCTCTGGTTTTATGGGCAGAGGATGAAGAAGGCGAAGATGATGTTGTAGTATTCTCTGGAATTTTCATACAAGATAAAGGGAACTATTATCTTCAACGCGAAGGTAATGAGCCAAACCCGGAAATCAGAAAAGAATGGCTATCCAGAATAAAAGTAGTACCAGAAGACTTAAAAGACATATTTTTAAATTGTGAATACCAACTTCCTCTTTCAGTGGGAGATGCGGAGGAAACCTCAGGGTCAATGGAAAGTTTTGGTTTAAAGTGGCCAGATAATTAGTCAACTACCTTTAATGGCTGAACGAAGACATGTCGCTATGCGACCCAAAGCGGACACACATAACTTTTCCCAATGTTTTCTGTTTCACATAATGAAATAAAATAAACAATGATTGACTTGTCTCAAGCCATCATCTCAGAAGCAGATTTTGATAAAAAACAGCTAATTGAGCCATCATTATTTTTTTGCCCTGCATTTATTAGTCGAAGAGGGGAAAGGGGTAAATATCTTGAAGGTACTGGGGGCAGTACCGCCATAATTTTAGGCTATATTATGTTGGCGTTGGGATTGGCCCTGCTTTTGGACGCTTATGAACTTATTTCTTTAGGAGAAAGCAAAAATCCTCCCGTTTATGTCGTGTATTTAAATGTTTTAACGGATCCTATGGCTATAGGATTTATTCTTTGGGGAAAATCCCATGAAAAAAAAAGAAAAATCCTTGAGAAAAATAAGATTCTCAAACCCAATTCCCCTTGGTTTGGCGATTATATTTGGGAGGATGATGGAATTCGAGATGACTCGGCAAGAAATTTAATGGGTAGTTCTATCGCATTATATTTTGGTTTTTGGATTCTTATCCCTCTTGGCTGGGCTATTTATTCGGGATGGGCCAATTTTAGTATGATTGTTCAGTGGATTATCATAGGAATATCAACTTGGGTTCTTTATGTATACATCAGGATAATTATTCTTGCGATTTGTGAAGCATATATATTTTTTAATCATGGATCTTCAAAATTGCAATTTATAAAGTTCCCCTTTTTGCTATCAGAAAGGTTTAAAGGAAAACTGGAAAACCTGCCCGAAAACCTTTCACGAATGACCTTAGATTTACGTTTTATAATAGAGGAGCATGAACAACATGGAAAAAATTATACATTTAAATTTTTCCAGTTATTTAAACAGACCAAAGTTCTTACCAAGGTCCCGCAACAGTGGGATGGGAGCTTACTCATTGAATGGGAACTTCCTAATAGGAATGATTTTTTTACTAATTTGAATGCACACCCATCACAGTATTGGGAATTAGAAGTCAGAGCGGAAACTCCGAGGATTGACTATTATGGTCGTTTTCTCCTCCCTATCTATGCAAAACCATAAAGAATAACTTCAAATAATCCAAAGATCGGCTTAGTACATGATCTATTTTATTCTGATTTGTTTTTTCAATATTATAATCCTCTATTTAAGCGCTAATTATTTTCTAAAAGTACAAGACAAGTGGAAACGAAAATACGCGAAGAATCCCAGCGGTTTAAATCTACTTATAGGAATGATACACCCCACCCTCTATTCATTCTTTATTGTCATTCCTTCTATTATTGTGCCTAGAGAGTTTATAAAAATGTTTCCTTTAAACATTCATGAATTATGGGCAGTGGTACCTATTATTTTAATATCTGCCTATTTATTGATTTACAAAAGCGAAGAGGTTTCAAAAGTTTACTCAAAGACTCGCTCGAAAAATTTGAGCATGGCTGCCCAGGCTTGTTTGTCGGCTTTTTTGTTGTATTCAAGTGCCGGGATATTGAATTTTTTGCTGAACTCATCGGCTTGAGGATTTGTATAACTGTGCTTCACCCCTTTCAAATTCATGTAGGTGAAATCAACATTGGCCTTGAACATGTCTTCGGAAAACGCGGCTACCATTTCGGGTTTGAGGAATCCATCTTCTGATCCGTTGATGATAAGTACTGCGGCCTTCATCGAGTTCTTAGTAATTGCGGGTTCCATGGGTAAGGCACTGTGAAAACCTACTATCCCTTTTAAGTCTGCTCCGCCTTTCGCCATCTTAATTGAAACCGCACCGCCAAAACAAAATCCGATCGAACCAATACGCGTTGCATCGACGGTTTTATGCCCCTTCAAAATCTCCAGAGCTGTGTTGTATCGCGCTTGAGAATCGGGCCAGTTGCTGAAAGCGGCGTTCATGAACTCCCCGGCTTTCTTGGGGTGATTTGCAAGTTTTCCACTACCATACATGTCTAGAGCCAAAGCGGTATAGCCTGCTTGAGCTAGCATTTTAGCGCGATTGCGGGCATGGTCGTTATGCCCCCACCATTCATGCACCACGATTACCCCGGGGCGTTTTCCGGATTTCGAATCGTCATAAGCTAAATAGCCGGTTAATTTTGTACCGTTGTGACTGTATTCGATCTCTTCTGTCTTAACCTCTGCATTTGCCAAAGTAACAAAGCTCAATAAAGCAATAACAGCGAATAATTTTTTCATGTAATTAAACTCCGAGAGTTAAAATTGTTGTTTTATCACTAAGATTCTTTTGACTGCTGTACATGCTCTCCGTTGTAGACATCTTTAAATGCTAGCATTTTAAAAATTAGCCGTTCATTCTCATCAGGAAACCCACATTTCTCTGTAAACTCAGTCGTATCTTTATAAGTACGAAACAACCTATCCCAGAGCGGGATATCACCAAAATTAAACTTATGAACATCTAGTTGGTGGTGAATTGAATGCAACTCTGGCGTTTGGATAAAGTATCGTAACCATTTCGGAGTTTTTAAATTAGCATGATAAAAATATTCTCCGGTCGCGGCAAAGAAGTTATACCAAAATGCTCCCAATAGAGAGCAACCTAATATTGGATAAAGAATTAAAGCTGTAAAAAATGAATTTATAAAAATTTCAATGGGATGTTTGTAGAATGATGTGAGAATCTCAATTCGACTCGCTGAATGGTGAATTTGATGGAAGATATGCCAGAAACCATTACGATGTCTTAGCCGATGCCACCAGTAAAAAAAGAATGTCCCTACAAACCAACCAACAAACCCTTCCATTACCGACATCTCAAAAGTGGAGAGATGAAAAAGCGTGCCTCCTTCTAATAAGTCATACCACAATTTTCCTGTAATTAAGGTAATTCCTAATTGGACAAAGTTTATAGACAAAGAACGAATGTACCAGCCTTTAGAATGAGGTAACTTTCTTCCTGGAAACATCCGTTCCAATGAAAAGAAAATTGCCGTTGATATAATTATAAGTATTGTTGCTAGAGTCACTTTCTCTCCATATAACATCTTTTGTATAGGAGACCATACTACCATACACTCTATGTGTTTTTTTTAAGGGAACTTCAAAGTCGGTTCACGTCAAAAACTCAATAAAGCTATCCTGTTCACATGCCTGATGGGACTGTATTGCTAAAAGAGTTCTGACCTATTGCCTACCACGCTAGTGGCCTTTCCAGCGGGCGTTGATGGCTAGGGAGCCCATGCGGATGCCGCCCATTCTTAGGCTGGTCAACAGGTCTAGAGATGGAATAAAAAACAGGCCACGGGTTGCGGGAGGGTCTGTTAGGGACTCGCTATGCTCTTCCAGTTTCGATGGGTTATTATCGAAGGTCAGGATATAGTCTCCAGATTCGCTATCGGTTTTATAATTATAGCGATGCTGAGGTAGATCCGTAGATGTTTTATCTTGGGATAAGAAACGGTGCGTGCTCAAAAAACAGCTTTTTGCCTGATCAAGGTAATTGCGATCTTCGATCAGCACTTGGTCCTTCACCTCAGAAACATCAGAATGATCGCCACCCTCGACTTCCACTTCTTCGATCAACTCGCCGTCTTTTCCAAACAATTTATTCACTTGGAAAGCCAGCTCGCGATTTAGCTTGGGGTGGCCGGAAGAAAAATAAAGCAACATATCCCCTTCAGACTCCGGCACTTCTTCATCCCCTATATCTACTTCATCGAAGGCGCGAAAACCGCCTGGGGCGGGGATATCCGGCGTGATGAGCAACCAGTTCATGGGACCAAACCCAATGGTCACAAGATGTGGCTCACCGTCGGCGATCTCGTAAGCCATTCCCGGTGTCTGAGCGCCAATGCGTGCCACGTTCATGGCGATCAGGGGCAGATCGTCAAATATGTATTTTTGAATCAGTGAATACTGATAGGGGGCTTTCAAAACCCCTTCTTGAGCCTGCACAAAGTACCTTTGTTGTGGTTAGCAATAAGTTTTAGAAATTAAATAATTTTACCACGACTACCAAAATCTGGTGCAGCGCATTCAAAAAAAAAAGGCCTTTACTCTAAAAGAGTAAAGGCCCTTAATTATGTAATCCCCTGTCGGCGGTCGCCGACTAGCCGACATAGGAGCATTTGCTCGCTGGGGTTCGTGTATCCATATTTTTACCACGTGAAGTATGGTCATCGATCTCTGCGGCACAACCGATCATTCTGCCGAACAAGAAGGTTGCGAAACTTGCAGATTCGATATCTCCGTCTTCCATCTTTCCATCGTTGTAATCGGACCAGACGATTTTCAGAAGTATAACGGCGATCACCGCATCAATGTTCACACAATAAACGTTCTTACTGACTTTTGCTTTGAACAAGCCCTGAACGAGACTGTGGTAGAACTCCAGAAAAACGTTATTGATGCCTTTTTCCTTGAACAAACCACTAACGAAAACTTCGCGCGGATCGTAGTTCACATCTTTGCCTTTGAACACAGGATGATTCACACAAGGCAACTTGGCATAATCAAGATTACCCACTGCTTTTTGCTTCTTCTTATAGTCCGAATATTCATTCGCAACTTTAAGAGCCATGGCATCGAGATCGAGACCGTGGTTTGCATCAGCAGGATCTTTCAAGCCTTTGCCTTTGAAGTTTTCCATTAGGAATGCTGCTGCTTCAAAGCCGTTTCCACCATGGGCGAAACCGGTATGCGTGAGAAACCCGATAAAACCTTTGTTCACTTGTACACGTTGAGGCTGTTCTGGTCCATCAGCACTGACTGCGCCTTTGCAGCCTTGAGCCGAAATGGTGCCAGGTCCGTTGGTGATAATGAGACCAAGCAGAACCTGAAACTCATAGAGTTCAGACTCCGAAGGTTGTCGCCCCAACAATGTAACAAACGCCGTTTTGGTGAAACTGTAGTTAGGAATCAACTCTTCGAGCTTAACCCCGGCAATACTGTCTTCTGTGTGTCGGGAAGCTGGAGCAGAAACACCTACAATCGTGCTGTAGATACGTGAGTACCAAGGCAAACGGGTGAGCGTGTCTTTAGAAATCTTTTTACCTCGCAACGCTTCCCAGCCAAGAGTGACCCATACTGCTCCGAATAACGCATCAGTAGAAAGCTTTCCACCATTAGCTGCGGCAAAGTCTTGTACAAACTTAATGAATACAGAGTCACCTGCTTTATTAAGACACTCGGCCAATTTTGCAGCGCAAGGATCTTCACCATCAGCAAGTAGAGCATCTTTATATTTATCTGCTTCTTTCAATTGTGCAGCGTAATCGAATGTTTCTTTCGGTCCACCCAGCTTGGTGAATTGAAACAATTCTAATAATGCACTGGAAGCATCCATGGCTTTCTGAACCATTTTCTTCCCAACAATCGCTACTGCGGAAGACACAACTGTGTTCGGCGAGTTGCCATTTTCACGAGACGCTTCAGCTGCTGCCATCGTCGGTTGATTATGCTGATTGACATACATATTCAAGACAATGTTAGCTATCTTTTCTCCGTACTCACAAGTGTATTGCCGTGTGAGAGCGAAAACCAGATTGGACTCAAAAGACTTCATGGAAGCATCGAGAATAGATGTGTTATGAATTTTCGATACCTGGGTTTTTGGGTCCATCATAGAAGCACCACTGGCATCTTTCAAAGTCTCTCGTCGATGCTGTGCGCCCACCATTTTATCGAGCGCCTCAATCTGCTCGTTATAAGGACTAGATGCTTCTACTACGGGAACATCCAGTTCTGACGGCAAAGATAAGCCTTGGTTATTACCAAACCACGGTTTCAGATCGAGACTACCTTTTGGTTCAAAATCCGGTTTCTTACCATTGAGTTCCATGACCTTCGTCAAGGCTTCCGGGATATGTGCAATGTTGGTAACCAATGCACCTTTTTTCGAGAATATAGGTTTTTCTGGAGTGTAAATTCCATCGACTCCAAAATAGTCCATGAACCATTGTTCTTTAGCGAGCGCATCGTCTCCAGCACCCGACAAAGACCCGGCGTGACCACAGGCTTTGGTCAATCGCGCTTTCCAACGGCCCACTACACATGCAACGATTGGCTTGTCGGACTTCAGCCCATGCTCATAATATCCACCTGGCTCACTGTATAAGACAGCTGCCTCAGAACGGTCATCGTTATCGAACGCATAAAGAAATTCTTTTGCGCTGTATTGAATGTAAACGTCCTTGCCGCTTGAGACAGAAGTCGTTGTTCCCCACCCTGCGGTAGAAAGATAAACGGCTATCGTCGTGGTAAAGTTACCGGAGTTGGAAAATAGAGCAACCGAGCCTTTAATGAGTGATTCTTCAGGAGCATTTCCACCCAAAGCTCCACCCAATCGAACATGGTTCCAGGAATCGGCGAGTCCAAGACAGTTGCCGCCAAACAGATCCACTCCATTTGCCTGACAAATCGCTCTCATGATTCGAGAATCTTTTATTGAAACTTTCTCGGTGAGGATAATAGCCTTAGTAAGATCTGGATTGTCGCGTACCGCTTCGGCGAGCCCATCTTTCACACCCGAAGGGGGAAGATAAATAACAACCGTGTTGAATTTATGACCCGCTTCCAATCCCTCTTTAATAGAGTTATAAACTGGAATTTTTCCGGTTTTAGTTGCCAGAGACTTGCCCGATTTACCCGGACCTGTCCCGAAAACAATATTACCACCTGAATAATCATGACTGATCGGGGTAACACCGGAGCTTTCTTTACCTAGAATATTCAATACTACGCATCTGTCATCTTTGGTTGCCAATTCAGACAGCGAGTTGATACCACAGTAAAAGGGGAATTCCCCTACGCCTTGCTTATGCATTCAAACCTCCAACAGTTACGATAAGTTAAATTTTTAATTTGGCTTTAATTTCGTCTTTGCCACCGTTTTTCATCCACTCGTTGACCGCGAGAGCGTAATTAATAACTTCGGACATAGCACTGTCATGACCAAAGAAACGGTAGGGAATTCCCAAAGAATCCAGAATTTCTTGTAGATAATTCATTCCCCGGATGACATTGGGTCCACCTCGTCCGACAACAACAAAAAGCGGAATCGGGCCATGCGTCTGAAAGAACTCACGTAGACCATCGCCCATAGCACGGAATGTTTCATAGATATCCGTGTTGTTGGCTTTTCCGCCAATGATGAACAGGACATTCGACTGTGGCAGCCAGTATTTAAAACTGATTCTTGAAATATCATTCATCTTTTCATAAGGAGGGTTACCGCCGAAGTCTGAAGAAATCGTAGCCTCTTCTCCCAACAATTCGGTAACCATCGCATTTGCGCCACCACCAAAAGTCGGTGCCGTAATGCTTCCTTTATCGTTCATAACGAAAACATCGCTCTGCCCCTGATAAGTGCGGAGCTGATTGATCTCTTGTTCGAATTCGGAGTAATCGGATGCGAAAAGATGTGACGGCAAATGCAATCTTTTCCACGCCGGGTCATCCTGATCAAACGCACACTTGAAATCGCAGGCAACAGGGGTTAGGCGACCACCTTTACCGGGTTGCATGCGAATAGGATTGAGTTCCAACATCCACATTCCGTAGTTGTTGTACAAATCCCACAGTTTTGGCAAGTTCTGAACCAAAGGGCTGATCACCTGCGGTGGCGCACCCAGATCCATCAAAGCATTCGACACATGAAAGGCTTTTAAACCTGTCAATGGATCAAACGGAACTACGGCCAGTTTACTAGGGTCCAGTTCTTCAATATCTACGCCACCATGATGGGTGATCGTCATAACAGGAGACCGATGCTCGGTGCTCTCTGAAATAGAAAAATAAACTTCATAATCCGCAGGCACACCACCTTCATAAGTGACACCATCAGATTTTACCTTGTTGAACCCATCTACATGTTCAGCAAAATAGAGACGTTCCTTTTCTTT
>JAJDBA010000305.1 GCA_029261675.1 Nitrospinaceae bacterium | reverse complement strand
CACAAAAATTAGCTTTCCCCTGTTCTATCTCATCACCCCAGGGATATATAGTAGATTGTCCCCCCATTGCGGCGTATTCCCACTCCCATTCTGTGGGTAAGCGTTTTCCAAGTTTTTGGCAGTATGCATTTGCCTCGTCCCATGTAACGCTGTCTACGGGTAAAGTGTCGCCTTGGGTTTTAGATGGATTCTTACCCGTCAATTTTCTAAACTCATCTTGCGTAACTTCGTAACGGTCAATAAAAAACGAATTTACCCTTTCTTTGTGTGGAGTTTCGTCTGTGAACCAATCCATCTTGCAATCATTATAAAATTTGGCGCATTCCCTCATGCCAATTTCTGGCGTGGCTCCTGCTGTGAATTCACTACCCTGGATCAAAACCATCCCTTCTTTGATTTGGTCTTTAATATTTAAAGGTTGTTTTGTGAGCGCATCAGAATATGCGTAGTGTGGAATTGCTAAAACAGCCAAAACTAAAAATAATATATTCATATGCTTGAGACTCATTTGAAATCTCCTCGAAAAATTAAAAGGACGTACAACAGACAGCCTTCAATAAAGAAAGTCCTATGACGTGCTTTTCAAGTTAATCCGCTATGAAACCGCGAAAAAGGGGAATGGATTTAATTATGCTTAAGAAAGTAGAGTTAAGCGAATCGAGGAGGATGGAATAACGGGCTGTGCAGAATAAAAGAATAATTGTTGATAGAAGCAAGAAAACTTTGGCTGCTAGGGAGATCTCGGTATTTATCGCGTTCAAAAAAAATCTTTTGTGCTTTTGCTCCTTCGATTACGGTTTTTTTTCAAAGGGAGCTCCTCCACAATAGGCAGCAATTGTAAGAGAATTAACCGATTCTTTTTTCAAATGTGGGCATGGATTATTTAGTGAGTGCCCCTTGAGAACACAGTGATTCGGAAGTTCCATTGTTTTATCAAAAGGAGACACCAATTGATGTGAAATGTGGTGGTTATGAGACTTCGCTGAAACGGAGCCAGAAGTAATGAAAATAACCATCACGCCGACCAGAAATGTTATTGCCCATTTTTGCATGCTCAAACTTTAATACAATAAGTACTTAAAAAACAAAATTTTTTTAAGGTAAGTATGGAGCTTTGTGGAATGTGAGGCCGTATACGCCTTTTCTTATTTTTCTCTGTAAAACAAAAAGTATCTACTTTTTGCTTTATAATAGTCCGGTGTATTAATTTTAGTCCCACCCAATTCTCTCAATATATGAATACCTTTTTTGCTGCATTTGCCAGCTTTATGTGGGGACCTTGGCTTCTTGTGCTTTTGTTGGGCACAGGTTTCTGGCTGACGATTCGGCTTCGTGGAATCCAGTTTCGTGCACTCTTCTATGCTCTGCGTCTTACCTTTTCCAAAGAACGGGAAGGAGAGGGTGATATCTCCCACTTTGGTTCATTGATGACAGCCTTAGCAGCAACAGTTGGAATTGGAAATATTGCCGGAGTCAGTACAGCGGTTGCTTTGGGCGGTCCTGGTGCTATCTTTTGGATGTGGATAACGGGCTTGGTCGGCATGGCGACAAAATACAGCGAAGGTTTTTTGGCTGTGAAATTTCGTCGGATAAATGAAAAAGGTGAAATATCGGGTGGGCCTATGTATTACCTTGCAGATGGACTGAAAAAAAAATGGTTGGGAATGTGCTTTGCTGCGTTCGGAGCTTGTGCGGCTTTTGGCATTGGTAATATGGTGCAAGCCAATACCACTGCTGTTGCGGTGAACGAGTCGACAGGTTTTAATAGTGTGACTATAGGAATGCTTCTGGCAATTTTGACGGGATTGGTGGTGATTGGAGGAATCAAACGCATTGCGGATGTGGCTTCTTATCTTGTTCCGTTCATGGTAGCAATTTATTTTGCCGGCGCATTGATCGTTATATTTAAGCATATGGATCAACTAGGTTCGGGATTGAGAATGGTGTTCGATCATGCTTTTACGGGAACGGCGGCCACTGGCGGTTTTGTCGGGGCGACGTTAGCGAACGGAATTCGTTATGGTGTGGCCCGTGGACTTTTTTCCAATGAGTCGGGCATGGGCAGTGCGCCTATTGTCGCCGCCGCCGCAAGAACCAATCACCCCTGCAAGCAGGCTCTGGTCTCTATGACTGGAACCTTTATTGACACCCTGATTGTTTGCTCGATCACAGCCATGGCGATCAGTTCAACCGGGGTATGGACTTCAGGCGAAACCGGTGTGGCATTAACGATCCAAGCTTTTTCAGCAGGGCTTCCTGGGTACTGGGGGAAGTTGTTGGTCACTCTGGGAACCATAACTTTTGCTTTCTCCACTATTCTTGCCTGGGAATATTATGGCGAAAAATGTTTTGAATATCTTTTTGGTGAGAAATACATTTTTCTTTACCGTTACGTTTGGGTTATTTTTGTTTTTATCGGCGCACAAATTAAGCTGGATATGGTTTGGAATATATCGGATGCGATGAATGCATTGATGGCGATCCCCAACTTGATTGGACTTATTTGTTTAAGTGGCCTTCTTGTTCGGGAGACCCAACTGTATGAGGAAGACGTTCAACAGGGTTCTATAAATAAGTTTGATTGATTTTTTTTTTTAAAGGTTTTTGATTTATGAATAACAATTGGTCATTACCAAAAAATGATCCATGGTCGACTCCTTTTGCAGAATCTTTATTGCATCATCTCGAAATTCGCAAAGGGGATCAAGTTTTGGATATTGCTTCTGGAGGCGGAATCCCGGCATTTTATCTGGCGGATCAGGTAGGGCCTGAAGGGTCCGTGCTTGCTGTAGACATCCATCAAAGTCAGGTGCTGAGATCGAGAACCGTTCAGGGGACCGAGTTGCCTTGGTTGCGATTCGAGGTGGGGGATATGCGATTTTTACCTGCCGACCTGCCTAAGTTTGATCGCATAACAGGCAATTTGTCTTTCATGTTTTTTCGTCCTAATCGATTTGAGGCTTTGCAAAATCTCACCCGATTTTTGAAACCCGGGGGGCAGATCGTTTTAACATTTCCTTCCCTCGGAACTTTTGATTCCTTATGGAACCAGGTGGATAAGGAAATGGCTGCGTTAGACTTAAAGGATGAAAGAAAAGCTCTGGACGAGTATATTAATGAAAGGCCCTCTGCTTTACAGGCAGAAAAATGGTTGCAGGAGTTGGGACTGGAAAAAGTGGCTGTGATTGAGCAGCCTCTTGAGATCCCTACGGGTTCTGGAAGGAGTTTTTTGGAACACCCACTTTTGCGGGGTGGATTTTTGGATGATATTTATGAATGCTTTCAGGATCAGGATCATGCGCATGAATTCATGAACGATCTCTCGCAAAAAATTTCAACCTTTACTCCACTCTTTGCCCTCCGATGCGCAATATCTGGATGGATGCCTGAATCTAGTTGAGATGTTTAGGAATAAGGGCGGGATGACGTTATGAATGAACAGGAAAGAGCAGAGCTGAAACAAAAAATTATTGAGGGGATCTCAACGCAGAAGCATTTGATTGAAAGTTTTACCGAGACCTCTAAGCCGGTTGCGCCGGATGATGCAATCGGTCGGTTAACCCGAATGGATGCTATTAGCAGCCAAGGAATCAGCGAAGCTTCATTGAATTCTTCAAAAGTGAAACTGGAGCAATTGAAAAAAGCATTGGAGAAAATTGATCTGCCCGAATTTGGCATTTGTATTCGATGCGCTAATTCTATTCCACAGGGACGCATCATGTTAATGCCGGAAAGCGCTGTGTGCGTGACCTGTGCAGAAAAATAACAAGCGGATTTTAAGTTGACGAGTTTGATTCAGGAAAGACTACCAGAAAATCAGGAGTTCCCTATCGCAAAAGCCAGGGAACTGGTTAAAGATTTATACCGGCCCAACCCTTGGATATACTGGGGTGATTTTCTAACCAGTGTGACACTGGGGTGGGGTGCTTTTGTGGCAACTCTGGTGATGCCTGCATTTTCTTTGCAGCAAGGGTTTTGTTTTTTGATTGCGGTTCTCGCTCTTTATCGGGCGGTTTTGTTTATCCACGAAATTGCCCATTTTAAAAAAGGCGCTTTTTTGGTTTTTCAGAAAGTGTGGAACCTTTTATGCGGTTTCCCCTTAATGGTTCCTACTTTTTTGTATCAGAGTGTCCACTTTGATCATCATAAACAAAATTTTTACGGCACAGAAAAAGACGGCGAATATGTTCCCTTCGCATCAAAAGGAAGGGGGCTCATTCTCTTACACATGGGGTTTTCATTTTTGATTCCTTTGATTTTTCTTTTCCGTTTTGTCGTGCTCACACCTATTTCTTATCTTAACTCTGGATTGAGAACGTTTGTGAACCAGAAAATGTCTTCGCTAAATATTGATTTGAATTACCAGCGCCCACAGCCCTCCTTGGGGCGCAACGACGGATGGAAATTACAAGAGCTTTTGGCAAGTGTTTATGGGATAGGCTTTATTGCCTTGGTAATTATGAAAATTATGCCTGCAAAGGCCCTATTCATGTGGTATTCTTTAGGGGCTTCATTATTTTTGATCAATTCGGTTCGTACCTTGGCGGCCCATCATTATCGAAACGCTGAGGAAGGTGAGCTTAGCTTTACCGATCAAATGCGGGATTCCATCAATAATCCTGGGAACCGATGGATCACACCGTTATGGGCTCCCGTAGGTCTCCGGTTTCATGCAACGCATCACCTGTTCCCCGATCTTCCTTATCATGTATTAGGAAAGGCGCATAACCGTTTGTTGGCAGATCATGAGATAAACTCTTTGTATGGACAAACTGTTCAGTCTGGATTGTGGCCCTCTCTGTGTGAATTATGGAAGCGGGCGGGTCTTAATAATCTAAATAAAGGTGTAAAAATATGACAAAACCTTTTTCGCTGCTCAATGAATTAGAAAATCAGGATGCAGGTCCGGCTCATTTAAAAAGGAACAAGATTGTTTCCTTGTTAAAAGAGAAATTTGATTTCGAAAATTCGCACCTGAAATCTCCGAGCAGTAAAGAAAAAGGCATCCTTGCTAAATGTTTTGGGTATCTGGCACCGGAACAAGCAAAAGAACTGGGTATCTATCCCTATTTCAGGGAAATTCAAGAGATCGATGGTTGCAAGGTGGTCATTGATGGAAAAGAAGTGATATCGGTTTCCACGAATAATTACCTGGGGCTTGCACAAGAACCACGAGTTGTTGATGCCGCAAGGGATGCAGTGGAGAAATTTGGAATTGGCTGTACTGGCAGTCGCTTCTTGAACGGAACTTTCAATTTACACAAAAACCTGGAACGAGAGATATCGTCTTTTTTAAACCGCGAAGACACGATTGTCATGTCTACCGGATTCCAGGCCAACCAGGGAACCATTGCATGTTTGCTTGGAAGGAAAGACGTTGCTTTTTCTGACCGCGAAAACCATGCCAGCATTTATGAAGGTTGTGCCGTAGCTCCTGGAAAAACCATCCGCTACCAGCATAACGATATGGATCATCTGGAGTATTGTTTGAAAAATCATTCGGATGTCGAAGGTAAAATGATTTTGACCGATACGGTTTTCAGTATGAGTGGCGATATCGCAAATCTGCCTGTAATTGTTAAGCTCGCTAAAGATTATGGTGCCACGGTGATGATTGATGAAGCGCACGGACTCGGTGTGATGGGAGAGCATGGAAAAGGGGTCGCCAATTACTTTAACCTGGAAAATGAAATCGATTTGTATATGGGAACTTTTTCAAAAAGCTTGGGTTCCATCGGTGGATTTATTTCTTCCAAGTCCAAAATTACCGAATACATTCGACACAAGGCTTCAGCGTTTATTTTTACTGCGGCTTTACCTCCCGCTTCGGTTGCAGGCGTTACGGCTGGTTTGGATATTATGATTAATGAGCCGGAGAGAATCAATCGCTTGCGAGACAATACCGCGTTTATTAAAAGAGGATTTTTTGATATGGGGTTTCAAGTGAATAATAATTCGATCCCCATCGTGCCTATTAAAATTGGTGAAGAAGCTTTAACTCTTTATCTGAACCGACTCCTTTTTGACGAAGGTGTTTTTGCCGGGGTTGCAGTTTCGCCGGTAGTCCCCCCCCTTAATGCCATGATACGCACCAGCTACACCTCTGCGCATACACAAAAAGACCTTGAGAAAGTTCTCGAGTCTTTCAAGAAACTAGGTATAAAACTGGGTATTATCTCCAAGGAATAATGAGCTTTAAAATTGCTGAGATAAAAAGCTCTGCCGAGCTGGACCGGTTTATCCGCTTGCCATGGAAGATATATAAAGACTACCCCAATTGGGTTCCCCCTTTAGTTTCTGAGCGGAAAAAATTTCTCAATCCACAAATCAATCCCTTCTTCGACCGAGCTGAGGTCAAACTTTTACTTGCTGAAGATGAGCAAGGTAATTCATTGGGGCGAATAGCTCTGGTTCACGACCATATCTATCAGGAAAACTATTCCAAAAATACGGGTATTTTGGGAATGTTTGAGACCGTTGATGATGAAAATATATCGAGGTTGCTATTCGATGAAGCAAAGTCATGGTGTGAGGAGAAGGGGTTTGACAAACTCATTGGCCCAATGAACTTATCCATTAACCACGAATGCGGTCTCATGGTGGAAGGGTTTGATCAAACTCCTATGCTGGGCATTCCATATAATCCAAAATATTACGAAAAGCATTTTCAGGAATGGGGATTTAATAAGTCAAAAGATTTGGTTTCTTTTAGATTGGATCTTTTAGGAATTCCAGAATACCTTCAAAGCGCAGCTCATAGGCTGGAGAAAAGAGGGCGATTTAAATTACGTAATTTAAATCTTTCAAAGTTCGATGAAGAATTGAAAATTATCTGGGATATTTATAACTCCGCCTGGGATTTGAATTGGGGTTCTGTTCCCATGACCTATAAAGAATTTGCATATGCGGCAAGAGAAATGAAATCTTTTGTTAACCCAGAATATTGTTTGATAGCGGAGGTAAAGGGAGAGCCTGTAGGTTTTTCGCTGGCCCTCCCAGATGTCAATCAGATATTGATTAAGTTGGATGGTAAGCTTTTTCCATTTGGTTGGGCAAAGTTTTTATGGAATAAAAATAAGATTGATTCTTATCGCGTACTAACACTTGGAGTAAAGAAAAAGTTCCGTGGATTAGGTATCGATGCCTATATGTATTATGAAACGTATAAAAAATTTATAAGAGATGGTATTAAGTGGTGTGAGATGTCATGGATGCTGGAAGATAATGCAGATATCATGGAGCCTATGTTTAAAATAGGAGGAACTATTTACAAAAGACACCGCATCTATGAACGATCTTTCTCACCTTAAAGGGGCAACGGTACTGGTTACCGGAGCCAATGGTTTTATTGGAAGCCATCTGGTTGATAGCCTGTTGTCTTTGGATTGCAATGTCCACTGCCTGGTTCGTAAATCATCAAATTTAAGATGGATTCAATCATCAAAGATTCAGCTTCACTATGTTGACCTGGCGGACCTCGATTTTAAAATTCCTAACCTTCCGAGTATCGATTTTGTCTTTCATTGTGCGGGTCTCACCAAGGCAAAAAATCGAGAAGAATATTTCGATATTAATTCCAGAGTTTGCACCACTTTATATGAACAATGTCTTGCTTATAAAGATGGTATCAAGGGGGTTGTGCACTTGAGTAGCCTTGCCGCAGCAGGGCCAGGAAAAGACGGGCAATGGGTGGATGAAGCCACGGTTTTAAACCCTATAACTTTCTATGGACAATCGAAAAAAACGGGTGAAGAAGTTGCCCTGAAATATTCCGCATCTTTGCCTATCAAGGTCATTCGCCCGCCGGTAGTCTACGGTCCTCGCGAGGAAAATTTATACACTTTTTTCAAATTGGTAAAAAAGGGGTGGGGATTACAAATTGGTAAACCCTCAAAAAAACTTTCATTGATTTATGTTGCTGATCTGGTTCAGGCTATGCTTGCG
This sequence comes from Nitrospinaceae bacterium, assembly GCA_029261675.1. Lineage (GTDB taxonomy): Bacteria > Nitrospinota > Nitrospinia > Nitrospinales > VA-1 > UBA8687. The sequence goes on along the minus strand of JAJDBA010000305.1, from coordinate 3,811 downwards.
GTTTGCGACCCTCGTTCTCCGCAAAGAAAATTATATTTTGTGACGGATGGAGAAGCCTACTCATGGCAAGAGGTGGCGAAAGCTGCTGCTGATAAAATGAATGTTTCTATAAAAACCCTTAAGATACCGGAAAGTATTTTGGTCCCCATCGCAGTCTTTTTTGAGGCTCTGGCGATGCTCAGTGCAAAGCCAGCTTTGTTCGACCGACAGCGGATGATTGATATCCGTCAAAGTTGTTGGACGGCTTCCCCTGAAAATTTTTTTCGCGATTTTAATTTTGTTCCTCAATTCAAATTGACAACGGGTCTTGCGCATACTCTTGATTGGTATGTGAAGCAGAAATGGTTGTAAGTAATGACAGATAAAACCGATCACGCATTAAAAGACCTCGCCGAACCGGTTAATATCTATATCCATGACCCGATTGCGAAGAGATTTGTGGAGGTCTTAAAAAATACTTCTATCACTCCTAATCAGGTGACTTACCTATCCGTTCTGGTGGGGTTTGCATCGGGCTACTCATTCAGTCAGGGAAGCTGGGCCTACAGCGCAATGGGTGGACTGCTTCTCGAGCTAACTCTGATTCTGGATTGTGTTGACGGGCAACTAGCCAGAGCTAAGAACATGGCCAGTGATTGGGGGCGACTGATTGATGGAATTGCTGGTTATTTTGCTTATTTGGCGGTGATTTATGGAATTATTTCTGGTTACCCAGATTTCAAAACAGCGTTAATCGTTATAGCGGTCTTTACCATTCTGCGTGCGATATCCTACGATTACTGCAAGCAAACCTTTGGCACGATGGTGCTGAAGGGATTTGATGGTATGGATAGAGAAATTCAAAGTACCGTAGAGAAAATCCGGCAAAAATCATCAGTGGTTCTCGTTGTTTATTTTTATTATATGCAAGCACAACAATTGATTTTTCATGGTAAGTGGGTTGTGCTTAAAGAACTGCAAAATATGGAAACCGTGGATGCGATAGTGCTCAACCCGGAGCAACGGCAGGAATATTTTAATAAGGTAAAAAACCTTCTTAAACTCTGGAGATGGAATGGAATCGACTTTCCGTTGTTTCTTATAGCGGTTTTGGGTTTGGTGTCTATGCCGGGTCAAAGCCTTAACTTTCTCGCCGGGATGATCAGCGCGCAATTTATTTTTACCTACCTCATACATATTCTTTTAAGTAGTAAGCTCTAATCCGTGCACGGGTTGGTAAGTTGCTGTAAGTGTTCTCAGCTTGTGAAAAAAAACTTATAGTTGTCAAATCTTCTAATTGGGAAGGGCTCAATTGCAATAATCGCAATTTTTGATATTAAAGCTTATTTAATGAAGAAAAATTAATGAAACAATACCTGCTCTCCTGGAAAAAGAATTCTTAAAAGGTTTTGTTAAAACATTCTCGGACTTTTCTATGCCCATAATAGATTGATAAATAATGATTTATTTACATATCCGGGCATTTAGCGTTTGCTTGGAGAGGAGAAGGAAAATAATTGCTTGACCCATTTGGATTTCAAGGTAATATTACACTTTGAAAAATACATTGGAGTGTATTGATTTTTAGTTTGTTGAGTTGGGTTTAAGGTACTTTAGGGTAAAATTCGTAAGCAAAAATTTAAGGGCCTCATTTCCGATGAGAGTTCCTTTTTGGTCATTTAATTGGCAAAATAGGCTGAATAAAACTTTTACTAGTAATAACGGGGGCTAAGTCATGGGTTTGGGTTCGGGTAGTAACCGAAGTGGATTCCTTCCATTTTTTGTTTTCATCCTTTCAATATTTTTCCTTTTTTCTTGTAACAAGAATATGTCTGGAACAATGTCGAAGAAAGACTCCGGCAAACCAGATATGATGGCTAAATCTGGTGATGATAAAGCCATGGGCTCCAAGTCTTCCTCTGGGATGAAGGGGGAAATGAAGGGCGATGCTGCAGAGACAGATGATGATCGGGATGTAGCTGCTATGGCCGCTACCGAACATGCAAATTTATTTATTGAAAACGATTACCCTTCCGCAACCACCTGTGCGACCTGTCACCCAAAACATTATAAAGAATGGTCGGTGTCTCAACACTCTTATGCACAGTTGAGCCCTGTTTACCTCTCTTTCAGTAGTTTTACAAATGAGATCACCAGTGGGACAAATGGTGATTTTTGTTTTCGATGTCATACTCCCATTGGCGCAAACATGAATGAAGATCCTTTTATGAGTAATCTGGATCGTCATCCTTCTTCGCGCGAGGGGATTACCTGTATTGCCTGTCATCGAATGAACAAGACCTATAACAAACGCAGTGGTCGTTTGGCAATCCAGAAAGGCGATTTGCTCGCTCCGGTCTATGGGCCCAAAGGTGGCGAAGAATTGGCACGTGTTCTGGATAACACGGATGAATATCGAGTGGTGACCGAGAAGGGTAAGCCAGGTAGAAAAATTCATACCAAGGCAGTGAAGTTTGAGTCGCTTTCCAGTTCAACTTTTTGTGGCCAATGTCACGATGTAACTCTGCTGAACGGTTTTCGTCTGGAAGAGGCTTTCAGTGAATATCGAATGTCTCCGGCAGCTGCAAAAGGAACCACATGTCAGGACTGCCATATGGGCAAAGAGCAGGGCGTTCCTTCAGGTTATGAAGAAGGCCCCGCTGCAGTGGTAGGGGGGAAAGAAACTAAGCCTCGTAAATTAACAAATCATATTTTTGCAGGTCCAGATTATTCCGTCATACACCCTGGTCTCTTTCCGCATAATGTCGAAGCTCAGGAATTGGCGACGATGAGAGAATGGTTACAGTTTGACCATGAAGCGGGGTGGGGGACAGATAAGTTTGAAGATACCGTTCCTGAAGATATGAAATTTCCATCAAGATGGGAATCGGTGGATGATCGCTATGATGCACGTGAAATTTTAAATGTGCAGTTCGAGCGTTTGGAATGGGTTCGGCAGAAACGATTAGAAGTCCTAAATAATGGTTATAAGCTTGGAGAGGCTGTTGTCACTCGAAGCGATAAAGGGGGACTTGCATTTAAGGTTAAGGTCGAAAACTTGACGGACGGTCACAATGTGCCAACGGGTTTTGCAGCTGAAAGACTTATCTTTATGCAGGTAACCGTTACGGATAGTACTGGGAAGGCGATCTTTAAATCGGGTGACTATGACCCGAATGGGGATGTGCGCGATCATGAATCGGCCTATGTCATTAATGGGGATCTTCCTTTAGATGATCAGTTGTTTGATCTTCGTGGTCGTATTCTAGTAACGAATAGTCGCGGTGGTGAAAGAGAGCGGGTCATCCCGGTTCCGTATCCAATTACTACAATCCCTTTCTTGAGGCCTACTACACGTTCTCTTATTTTGACCGGAGAAAGTCCTGTTGAAAGAATTAATCGGAGAAGCTTAGCTCCTCTGGATTATAAGTGGGCGAAATATAAGGTAGATGGTGATTTGTTGACGGGTAAAGGCCCCTATAAAGCTAAGATAGACTTTATTGCTGGCATGGCACCTGCCAACTTGATTGGAGCTATCAAGAATCGAGGTTTTGATTATGCAATGAGTGCTCGAGAGGTAGCTGAAAACGTTGCTGCCGGGTACGAGGTTCTAGGTAGTAAAGAGATTGTTTTTGATGTCGAAGGTGGGAAGAATGTTATGGAGACTTCTTTTCTTGACTCTATTTTTGATGTTTTCAATTAATTTTATTTAGTTAAAAATTGTAGCGAGTTGTCCATTGCTTTGGAGGAGGGTAGTGTTGATGGAGAAGTGTCTTAAACAGTTTCTGGTTTATTCCTGCGTTTTCATTGTAAGCTTGTTTCTTACATTTGT
>JAJDBA010000304.1 GCA_029261675.1 Nitrospinaceae bacterium | reverse complement strand
GGGAACCGGGTTATAATTTAATCGAAGTAAAAGTGGTGGGCGAATCCAGTGAGAAAAAAATAGAAATTAATTCACGCATCCGTAAATGGCAGTCCTCTCCAAACCAATTTGTAGCAAAACTTAATTCAGAACAATCAGAGGTTTTTTCAAAAATATTCTCTGTTAGTTCAGAGAACCGGGCCTGTGTTCCAGATTTATGCTCAGAATCTTCAGTTCAAAATTTCCAAACTACAGTCCCAGAAGAGAATGAGATGATGCCACAAGAATCTAATAAAAACTTGATTTTTCGTTTTTGGAACCTAGCAAACAGCAAACAACGGCAAATCGTAAACCAGTTACATCTGTTAAAGGAGGATGAATTTAAACTCCCTGAATTTGAAAGGTACCGGCGAGCATTTCAAAGTGCCAAGGAAGCAGGATTAATAGATGAGCTTGCTCAAGCTATCGAAGTGGCTGAGAAAAATAAGGAGCAATAAAAATGCATTTACTTTTTGCAGATTGGTACAAACCAGCACAGTTTAACGCTGATGAAGAAGTTCTAGCAAAACGTTGGCAAGGGATTAAGCAGTTATATGAAAACTCCCCAAGAGAATTTCTTGATGATCTTGTCCGTTTCGTTTTCACAGGGGAAATGGAGGAGGAGCATAGTACAAACTTTAAAAATACATTTAAGAAGTTAGATGCAAACTTTTTAATGTCTGACAATAATAATGAACTCTTAGTTTTGGCGGGATGCGTCCTCGCGTATGTTATTTATGATGAACTAAAAGATTTTGAAACCATAGCGACCGAAATATTATCTGCTTCTTTATTCAATGCACGAGAACAAAAATCTGGAATTGATTTAGAAGGAATAGCTAATAGTATAATTTCAAAGGCAGCGATCATTAACAGGGAGCGTCCAAAAATTGAAAAGCTCAAAATTAAACCACTATCCAAAGCAGCAATAGTAGCTAAAATTAAGAAAGTAGAGCAAGATCAAAGCTGGGAATCTGTTTCGGAGGGATTAAATGGTGTAGTTGAATTTGTGTCAGAAAGTAGAAAATCTTTCCAAACCGAAATAAATGTGCATCTCAAGCCAATTCTAGATTTTATTTCAATTCAGGATGAAGAGCTTGAAGTATTATGGTGGCAGGTAAATGGGTGGAGTAATATTGCAAATCAACCTTTTGAAAAAGTATCCAAAAATTCCAAGGCATTGATATTTGGAAAAGAGACCGCAAGGCTCGTTGAATGTAAAATAGAATTACCAAATCTTGTGGGAATATTTTCAAAATTGGGTATTGCTAATAGTGGAGAAATAAGCATTTCAGAGGCGATAAATGAATGCGGAGTTGAAATTCTCAAAAAAATGTCTGACAAAAACTATTGCAAACTATTAACACCAATACATGCAGCGGCCAATCGTGCTACCGAAACTGATTGTGGCGATGAGTGGATTTTGGGATGGACTAAGCTCTGTGGCTTTTCAAATGAACGCAAACTTTCTCCTATAGACATAGCAATCCAGTTCCATAGAGAATCCTTAATTAAAAGAAAAATATTTCCTCTTAATTCCGATGAATGAAAAAGCTAAGGTTTCCTGTTCAAACTCAGAATGTGATGTTACCGAAACAGGGAAGTGTGTGGAAGGATTTCCAGAATTAGCGGAATGCCCGCATTATGGAAAGGAGTTTATTGAAGATGATATCTCCAAAAAAGGTGAGGGCATTCTTTCTGATATTGTGCTTCCTTCAGGTGATGCGCTTGATCAAAGCAAAGCCAATAGGTTTCTCTGCGCTTTTCCAGCCAACATAATAGCAGTTGCAGGCCCAGCTGATTCAGGTAAGACAACGCTCCTCAGTTCTATTTATGATATTTTGCAGTTAGGTCCGTTTCATGATTATTCTTTTGCCACTTCTACAACTTTACTTGCTTTTGAGAGGAGATGCTTTTTAGCTCGGTTAGCTTCCCAAAGATCATCGCCGACCACAGAGAGGACTTCTACCAGCTCAGGTTTAAAGTTTTTACATCTTGCATTAGGTAGAAGAGACTTTGGAAGAGTAGATTTTTTGTTGTCAGATAGATCTGGGGAAGATTACCAAAGAGCGGCTAATAATGAGGAAGCTTGTCGTGAGTTAATCGAGCTTTCTCGGGCAGATATTGTTTTAATTCTAGTTGATGGGAGAAAAATTGCCAATCCACAATTTCGCGCAAGTGCAATAAATGAAACTAAGATGATGGTTCAAGCTTTTCTCGAGAGTGGGATGGTTGGTGAGCATCAAAAATTAGGAGTGATTCTTACAAAATTAGATTTAATACCTGAGGCTTCTAGTTCTGTTTTTGATTCCTTAGTTCAATGGGTCAAAGAACAATTTGATGGCAAGTTTTTAGAAATTATTTCTATAAAAACTGCTGCTCGCCCGGAAACTCACACATTAGATCCTTATATTGGTTTGAAGGAACTGTTGAATGAATGTTCCAGTAAGAGAGTAATTCCGAAATTTAAAGATGGGTTAAATACAAAAACTACCAGAGCTTTTCATAAAGGACCTGTAAACGTTTAAAGTGACTTTAAATGGACAATTCAGAAAAGATATTAATTTGCGGTCTACCGAACTCAGGAAAAACCACTTTTTTAGCGGCTCTTTGGTATTTGGTAACCTCTCGCGAAATTGAGACTTCTTTAAAATTCTCATCCTTGCCCGAAGATCGGGAGCATTTGAATAAATTGTCTCGCCTTTGGGAGCAATGTCTTCAAGTTGGTCGAACCCTGAGTGGTGATGACAATATTGTTGAAATGAATTTGTTGTCTTCCACAAAGGAAATCACTTTGAGATTTCCCGATCTTTCTGGTGAAACATGGAACTCTATTTGGGAAGATAGGGTGTGTACTTCTGATCTGGTGTCCTTGGTTTCTGATTGCACCGCTGTTTTGTTGTTCATCCATTCTGATAAGATTGATAAGCCTGTCCCGATTATTGAAGCTCTAGCAGAGGCGGATCTTTTAGATGAAACCTTAGGTCAGGAATTGGGCGTATCATTTTCTCCTGCTAAAGTCCCGACACAAGTCAAGTTAGTAGAAATATTGCAATTGTTAGCTAAAAATCCATTTGGTACCCAAAGTAAACGTTTGGGAGTTTGCCTTTCTGCTTGGGATTTGGCTGAGGGGGATGGAAAAACACCAGAGATGTATTTAACTTCATATCTCCCACTTTTGGATCAATATCTTGGTTCTAAAACTGACTATCAAGATTTTAAGGTTTTTGGAATTAGTGCTCAGGGTGGAGATTTTGAAAGTGATGTTGATGTACTTAGAGATATCCCTGTCCCATCAAATCGCATTAAATTAGTAGTAGGGACAAACTCATCTCATGATCTCACTTTGCCTCTTAAGTGGTTGAAGGATTCTTCTCAATGACTGACTGCAGTCATATTATTTTGCAACAAGCCCTTCATGGGTATCAAGATGGGCATAGATTATTAAGTGGTTCTTATAAGCCCAAAGGTCTAGCAAGCAAAACTCTATTAAACTTAAGTGATTCATCAGGCCCAAATTTACCACTGAATCATAGAGGGTACGTTACTGGCTACCCGCTCCCAGACACAAAATTTTATGTTTTAGCAAAAACATGGCCTGCGCCGGAGCAATCAAGGCCGGGATGTGTCTGGACGCATTCATTACTTATAAATGTGTCTGACTTGGGATTACTAAAAAACCCCACAATTCTATTGAATGTTTTTCAACGTCCACAGTTGGAGAGCGGATTTGATATTTATGAAAAACCAATTCAAATTCAAAATTCAAATATTCATGGATTTACAGGGGATTGTCCGAAGGGCATTCTGCGCAATATTTTAAAAGGTTTATATTGTTTTCCAGAAAAAACAATTTTATTAAACTCATCAGAAACCATAGATTTTGATTGGTGGTTATTTTCAATTTGGGGTCAGCAATGGCCAAGGCTAAGACGATCCTTTAAGTTTTGCACTTTCGCCTTGTCAGATCGCTCCACTCAAGACTCCCAGTTTGATTTGCAGGTTTTGGCCCCAGAGATTGAAGGGACCCGATCATGGAATCAAAATTCAAGCATTCATTTGGGATTGCAGAAAATTGAAATAAATAATGAGTTGGGATGGATGGATACGGCAATAGAGGATCTGCTGTCACTTGAAGACACACCCTTTAAGATACACCTTTGGAAATATGGTGCGGATACTGATGGTGGGCGAATTGCTTTTGTTCCACTTGCCCAGACTTGGTTAGCTATTGAAAATACTCCGAGATCACCAAATTTTGATGCGGTAATTTTGGCCTTAGAGAAATCCTTGGTCTCGTTTCCCAGTTTAGATAATCGATTAGCGATTTTAATTAGCCAAAACCTTGAAGAAACCATACGTTTAACAAAAAGAGTACTCGGTTTTCTATTGAATAAGTTCTCTTTTTTGGAAGCTACCTTAGAAAAAGATGAAGTTTTGAAAGTTGCGAAGGTAGCTTGGGAGCAAGGCCCTGAAACTTCTTGGGCCTTTCTCCAGAAGTTTGCAAAGAAAGCTCCTATTTTTACTTCAGCATTTTCCAGATTAATCCCTGCGACTCAATTTATTTCAAAGGGAGAAGATGATCCAGAGCTATTGGCATTATTAATATCGAAAAACCCAAGTATTGCGGCAAGCCCAGAAATTTGGACTTCTGGTGAAGGGATTACCTTTCCTGTCGCCGAAGAAATTAAAAAGCACCCCAAGGTCGGGAAAGAAGTCTCAGAGGTTATGTTACGGGTAGGTCCATCAGAAGTAGTAAAAATGGCCTTCCAAAATTTTGGTCATGAAGCTTTTGAAGCTTTTTTAAGCCAATTAGAAACCGATGCTTTATCGAAAAAACAGATAGAAATCTGCCTTGCTGAAATTAAATCTAGACCTTTTAATCTTCTGGAGTTAATAAGTAAATATTCAATATCAAATATCTATACGCTTAGTTTGTTAGTTTCGATTATAGATCCTTGTCATTCGAATCCCTCTCCTGAAAAAGATTTATGGGTTAGTTCATTTGAAGCTACAAAAGATTTTAATATTACTAGAAATTTAAAATTCGGTGTGTTTTTACTTTCTCGAGGCTTATGCAAGGTTTCCCCTGAATCCGGAAAACTAATAAGCCTCGCCTTTGATCCAATATATGATTCATTAGCGAATTCTAAGTTGAAAAATGAGGATTGGGGGAAGTTAAATAAACTTTTACCAAATTTGTCATTCTATAATGACTGGGACCGATGTCTTCGCTTAAGAAGTGCCGTGGCGCAGGTTTTTGTTTCAGAAAAATTATCTTTTTATGAATTTGTAAAAGTTACCAAAAACGATAAAACGTTTAAGGAATTGGTAAATTCCGTTACCAAAATTGATGAAGGGTCATATTATTTAAAAAATGGGTTGAGTGCGTTGATTGACGATAAGGCAATTACAAAAAAAAGAAAAAATTGTATTTTAAAAGCTATTGAAGATTATGAAAATTGATCTGCTATTAAATGATCTGTAGGTCGTGACTATGATAAAGCTATGAAGAAAGTAATTGCAAAAAAGGATGAGCGTGCTTTTTGTATGTTTTGTGCTTTGTCTTAGTTGCTAATATCACCTTTTAATAGACTATCTACGCTGACCC
>JAJDBA010000303.1 GCA_029261675.1 Nitrospinaceae bacterium | reverse complement strand
CTTGGGGGGCTGTTATCCCTCCAACAAGCTAATGGTCCGCGAACTCATCTACAAACGGAACTTGAGGTTCCTTTGGCCACATCACATAAGAGACGTGGTCTTATCCGGTATTAGCACAGGTTTCCCCGCGTTATCCCAGATTCGTAGGCAGATTATTCACGTGTTACTCACCCTTGCGCCACTTTACTATTCCCCCGAAGGGAAAATTCTCGTTCGACTTGCATGTGTTAGGCACGCCGCCAGCGTTCGTTCTGAGCCAGGATCAAACTCTCCAGTTATAAAACCTTGGAATTTAATCCAGAATAAATCAAAGTAATTGTTGCTAGACCCGCAACATCTTTTGACACCTATTCAATTTTCAAAGAGCAAAAGTCTAAAAAAGCGTAATAGAATCACGCTGACTTGATTAAGAAATAGTTAGAATTTTCTGAAAAAAAGGCAAGAAATCTCTATGTGAAAACCTTTTCCTTAAATTTATCTAGAAAAAACTTTCAGATAAAGATTGTCAGGCAAATTCATCAACTGCGGTAATAATAGCCCCAGAGGAATTGAAATGCAAGAGGTAATATCAATAAATTTACGTTTTTTTTAATATTTCTTCATTTTTTTTGGTAATAGAGCAAAAACCTTCCTATAACCTATCTAGAATGGTCTTTTATGTGATTTATATTGTGTGGAATGATTCGCGTATCGGTAGTCAGGCTGCTCAATATGGTTGGATTTTGCTCACTAAAACAATAACTCGGCTTTCAATTGTGCACTGATGTGGCGAGAATCAGTAGATTCTTTATATATGAAGTATCTCTCGGTTTGTTGGTGTTAGATATTTGGGCGGAAGTTTTCGTGTGGCGTCAGGCATCGCTAGCGACAAGAAGGGGAATTTATATGTCGCGGATTTTTATAATCATCGTGTGCAAAAATTCAGCGAAGATGGATCGTTCTTAACCCCATGGGGTGGAAAAGGCCGGGGTGATGGGCAATTCGATGGTCCCACTGATGTTACGGTGGGGTCGTAAGGTCAGGTTTATGTTGTCGATTGGGGGAATCACCGGATACAAACTTTTAAGTTAAAGCATAATTAAGAATTTTATTTTTTGCTGGGTTGTGATCGATGCGTTATAAGCCAATAAGAAACGCCAAGACAGAGCACAAGTGCTCCATACATTAAAACATCAACCGACTTTGCAGGGGACAGAGAGAATATGAGTATTTTTCTAATGAGTGCAGCGATAGCCAGAGTGATAAACCCTTCAAGAGCAAAACTTCCGCCACGTAGATGCGCCATCTCCTGATGAATCAATTCTATGGCTGCCCATAAGATCAGCAAACTTCCCAGAATCGTTAGAATTCCTTCCTCGACGTCGTTGTGCCCGGCAAAAAGCAAATACACATCGTAACCGAATAATCCAATTGCAAAGGTTGCCACTATGACTAGAGCGCCTGCCAATAGATAATTGAAATAAGAACTGGTTTTCTTCAACCAGGTCAATAAAGTTTTTTCGGTTAAGGAGAGAGATAGGTATTTGCTCATTTCTTCTTGACGATAAGAGCTGGTTAATACATCCAGGTTGATGTCGAGAATTCTTTCGAAGGCTTGAACCCTTTCGGTGAGAGTTTCGCTTTGGTTGCAATGTTTTTGGATTTTTCCTATTGTGAAAACACGGACAAAATTAAAGGCTGCGTTTACGTAATGAGTGGGGAGTCCGAGGCGGACATGGGTTTCACCTATTTTGTGTAGCTGTAGAAAATAAGTGATGTCGTAGGTCCCTTTGAATAAATCCAAATACCATTGTCGAATCTTTCCTCGGTGACGACTCAGCACTTCTTCGTCTTTGAGGAAATCGGCGGTTTTACCAAAGTTCCAGATGAATTCGTAAAATCCTTCGAGAAAATCATCGGCGAAGGTTTCTATCTGAGGTTTCATCTCAAGTAGAAAAGCTTCATCTTCTTTCGTGAAACGGTAATGGGCTTTTAAAGCCGAATAATCGTTTTGTACGTTGTCGTTCATAGCTGTGCGGATCTCTTTTTGATATCAAAGTGTATTTAATATTAAAGTGACGCAAAAAGCTAGTAGCGTTCTGTAATAATTTTCACTCCTTCTTGCATTCTTTCTTTCCACATGGATTCGAGCTCTTCATTCCATTCGCTGTCATGTTTGGCGGCGGTTTCGCATAGGCTTTCAAACCAGAGGTCATAAAGCTTGGGTTCGATGTTCAGTTGCGGTTTGCTGTGAGTTGTTCCCACTTTTTCTATGGCTTCGCGAGCCTTGATGTCTCCGGTTCCCAGACGAATCATCATGTTGACAGAAGCTTTGATTAGAGGTTTTTGTTTCTTAAAATCGGTGTTGGCAAATTTGGCTGCAACCTCAGGAGATTTGGCGAGGAACGAGTCATAAAAGGTGCCAAAAAAATCTCCAGATTTATAACAACGGTCGTAGCTGGCTTTTACTTGTTCGTAAGACATTTCAAATCTCCTTTATATTAAGAGCGAGAATAGTTGATGGTTTCAAAATCATTATTTGTGGGTGTGATCCCCATTCGTAATTGGAAGCTGCCCGCGATATTTCCGGCTAGCTTTTTAGCTTCTTCTTTTTTTGTTCCAGAAAAGTTTTCATCAAGTGTTTGGTTGAAGAGTTCCAGCCACCGCGTGAAATGGAAGTTCTCCAGAGATAGATTGATGTGTTTGCTAAAAGGGTTACCGATGTAATCGGTGGAACCGAGTAATAATCTCTCCCAGAATTGATACATGGTCGGCAAATGGTGTTTCCAGTCGGATATTGCGTGTTCAAAAATGGGCGCGAGCAGTTCATCTTCGCGTGCCTTGCTGTAAAAAGAATCGACCAATAGGCGGATATCTCTTGGCGTTTGAATGTCGACTATTGCGGTGCTGTTCATCATAATAACCTCCTGAATTTTCATACATAAGATAAAAAGATATATTTATCTTTTAATAGGTCTAATTTATCAGCGCACATAAAAGATGTCAAGGTCTTTTATTTAGGGGTTAGGTTTTTTAGTGGTTTATGGAGGGGAGGGGATAAGTTGGTTTAACAAATTGAATAGATTTAGTCTGCTTTTACTTCTGCTTCTTCGACCATTTGCAGGCTCTTGAGAGTATAGAGCTTGTGGTAGAGACCTTTTTTTCCCATCAATTGGGCGTGATTGCCGTTTTCAATAACTTTTCCTTTATCCATAACGATAATATGCTCGGCGTTGTGGATGGTAGATAAACGATGTGCAATGATGAATGAAGTGCGCCCTTCCATAAGCCGTTCCAGTGCTTCCTGAATAAGGAGTTCGGATTCGTTGTCCAACGCTGAAGTTGCTTCATCAAGAATCAGGATGCGTGGATTTTTCAATATGGCACGAGCGATAGCGATGCGCTGTCTTTGTCCGGCTGAAAGGCGAATGCCTTTTTCGCCGACTACTGTTTCGTAGCCTTCGGGGGTTTCCATTATAAAGTTATGCGCGTTAGCGGCTTTTGCGGCTTCAATAACTTCTTCTTTAGTGACACCGGGCTTGGCGTATTCGATGTTTTCTAAAATCGTTCCGCCGAACAAAATAGTTTCTTGTGGAACGATTCCTATCTGTTGCCAGTAACTGGATTGTTGTACCGACTTCAATGGAAAACCGTCGATGCGGATTTCACCTTTTATCGGATCGTAAAATCGATGTAGAAGTTGCACGAGGGTGCTTTTACCCGCGCCGCTGGGGCCTACCAGAGCTACTGTCTGCCCAGGTTCAACGGTGAAGCTGATGCCTTGAATCACTTCTTGATCGTCGCGGTAATGAAAATGAACGTCATCGAGTTCCACTTTGCCTTCGATGCGGGGCAGGGCTTTGGCATCTGGCAGGTCACGGACTTCACCTTCTAGTGCAAGAATTTCAAAAACCCGTTTGCTGGCCCCGACTCCTTCTTGCATGCGTGCGTAAAGGCGTGCGAAACTGCCCATCGGCCCTGCGATGATGGTGGCATAGAGGATGAACGCAATGAGCTCCCCTGGGCTGATTTCTCCGAGGATGACTTCACGCCCTCCATACCAAAGTAGTATGAGTGATGTACTGAAGGCAATGAACCCGATACTCGGACCAAAAAACGAAGAGATGATCACGCGTTTTTTAGCGGACTGAAAACTGTCTTCGACAGCATTGCCAAAGCGTTCGTTTTCGAGTTTGCTGCGAACAAAGGATTTGACTACTTGTATGCAAGAAATATTTTCTTCGAGTATGGTTGTAGATGTTGCAAGCTTGTCTTGAATTTCGGTGGACAGCTTTTTTAGTTTGCGTCCGAATGTTCTCGCGAATAATACAAGGACTGGCGCGAGAACAAGAATCAAACAAGTCAGCTTCCAGTTCATATAGGTGATGATAATGATACCACCGAACAGGCGAATGGATTGCTGTAGTAATGTTGCGGGAAGATCGGTCACAATGTTTTCGATAGTGGTGATATCGTTGGTCATGCGCGATACGATTTCACCGGTGCGGCGTTTGACGAAAAAACTAAGTGAAAGTGTGTGCAAATGCTTGAATAGCTTGATACGAAAGTCGGTGATGGCGCGTTTTTCGGTTAGATCAAATAAATAATTATGTGCGGTGGAAAAAATCAGTTGTAAGAGGAAGAGTCCGGCAATGCTGAGCGTTAGATTGTTCATCAGCGCCATGTTTTTTTCAACCATGACGACATCTACCATCTTTTTGATATAAAGAGGTACGGCGAGGTTGGTCAATGAAGCAATAATGAGACAGAAGGCCCCAACGTACAGTGCTTTCCTATATGGAATGAGAAGTATCAGGAGTTGTCGGTAACTTTTCATTTAGGCTGTGCTGGTTTGAATTAAGTTGGTTAATGTAGCATATTTTTTTTGTAGACCGGGTAAGTGATTAGGGGGTTGTTTTTTGCTGGCTAAACTTTCAGCTATATTCGCAGATATTAAGTTTCAGCACACGGTTTTTGCATTACCGTTTGCAGTTATGAGCGCTTTCATTGCCGCAGAGGGAATGCCTGAAGCTGAGAAGATGATGTGGATTGTTGTTTGCATGGTCGGCGCAAGAAGTGCGGCGATGGCGTTCAACCGCATTGTCGACGCTCGATTTGATGTGAAGAATCTGCGAACACAGGGGCGAGCGTTACCTTCGGGTCGTGTGGATATGAAAAGCTACTGGCTGTTTTTGATAGCTTCTTCCGCACTTTTTATTTTTGCTGCAGCAATGTTGAATAGCCTTGCGCTTTATTTATCTCCCGTTGCATTGGTGATGGTGTTTTTTTATTCATTGACCAAACGGTTCACCGCTTATTCGCATTTCTGGTTGGGACTCGCCATTTCGATTGCGCCAGTGGGGGCTTGGGTAGCGATTCGTGAAGAGATTTCTTTTGTTTCTTTACTGTTGGGCGCGGCAGTGGTTTTTTGGTTGGTAGGATTCGATATTCTCTATTCCTGTATGGATATGGAGTTTGATCGCGAAAACAATTTAAATTCTATTCCCCAGAAATTCGGCATTAAAACCGCATTGTGGATGGCGTCTGTTTCGCATGGATTCATGGTAGCTTTACTGTTTGCGCTTTTACAACCCGTTAGCGATCTGGGAGTTTTGTATGGTACCGGAGTGGTGATTGTCGCGGGATTATTGATTTATGAACATTCGTTGGTACGCCCGGATGATCTCTCTAAAATCAATATGGCATTTTTCAATGTGAATGGAATAATCAGTATTGGTCTTATGGTTTTTGTCGTCATCGATTGCGTTTGGGTTTGATTTTTTTTAAACCACGGTAAGCAGAAATGGAACGCCTTAATGTTTTGAGAGTTGGAGATTTGCGTATCAGTTTTAGCAATTCTGCAGGGTTGAGAATTGCCGGGGGCAGGCCAAGATATTAACTTTCTTAAGCTGTAAGGTAAAGATGATTTGTATCTATGGAGCCGCTTTGGAGCCGCTTTGAATTTCACTCTCAC
>JAJDBA010000302.1 GCA_029261675.1 Nitrospinaceae bacterium | reverse complement strand
AACGATCAGTAGCAACTTGGTTAAGAAAGAAAGCGAGCTAGGTTCTAATGATTCCTATCTCGATCTGGTTGAAGAGGTTCGTCTAAAACAAATTTCCTTGGATGAGAAAAAGGAGCTTAAGAAGTTTGCTGGTAGTCGGGTTGATGAGGCGTATTATTATTATAAAAAGGCAATGCATGAAGGTGAGAACTACGATGTGCAAAAAGCAACATTGCACTCTATGGAAGAAAAGGTCAAAAGTTATGACCCTGGTATTGCTGAGAGTAAAAAGATTTTAGAAGAAGCAGAAAACCGGCTTCTCAAGGTAAAAGCGGATCAAATCCAATTAGAAAAAGAACTTGCTGATTTAACCCGTAAAAAAAGTCAATTAGAACTGACGATGGATTATTACAAGCCGTTCCCTTTCTTTTGGAGACCGGCTGAAATTCTACAGACGGTAATTCCAGGCTTCGGTGTAAATAGTTTTAAGGAAATCATATATCGGGTAGACCGTTGTATGACCTGCCATATTTCCTATCAGGATGAGCATTACAAAGACTTTGATCAGCCTTTAAAAACACACCCGAATCTAGATATATTAATTAAAAAACATCCTCCTGAACGTACGGGTTGTACTTGGTGTCATTTAGGTCAAGGGACAGCCACCGCACCTGCTGAGGATGCTCATGGTTCACACCATGAAACGGATCAAACCTTGGAAGTCAATGAACCAATTTTGCATGGCTCTTTTCAAGAGGCGACTTGCCGTAACTGTCATGCTGAAGTGGTGAACTTGGAGGGGGCTCCATTACTCTCCAAGGGAAAACGATTGTTTATAAAGCTGGGCTGTCATGGTTGTCATCTGGCGGATGGTTATTCCAAGCAGGGTAAGGTGGGTCCTGGGCTTTTACGGATTGCTTCCAAAGTGGATACAAGTTGGCTTTATCGTTGGATAAAAAGACCGAAAGATTATCTGCCTAATACGAAAATGCCAGAGTTCGGTTTTAATGAACACGACCTTCAAGGGGTTACGGCCTATCTCTTAGCTTCTTCTGATAAAGAATATAAGTTAAATAGAACTTTCGAAGCAGGGGATGAGGAAAAAGGTAAAAAATTATTTGAAACTGTTGGGTGCCAGGCTTGCCATACATTAAATGGAAAAGGTGAAAACCATGCGCCTGATCTAAGTAATATTGCCCAAAAAGTTAATGCAGATTGGCTGGTAACCTGGATAGGTGGACCGCACACTTATAATCCAAAAAGTAAAATGCCAGATCTTCGTATTAGTGAAGACGATGCCACTGACATTGCTACTTACCTAATTCAATTTGGTAAGAAAGAAGTGATACCCGGCCTAGAAGCAAAACTTAAAGATCCTGCTTTGATTAAACATGGAGAAACAGTCGTCCGTAGACGTGGTTGCTTTGCATGTCACGATATAAAAGGTATGGAAAATGAAGGGCGAATCGCTCCAGAGCTGTCAGCATTTGGTCGGAAAATGATTGCTGAACTGGAATTTGGTGATTCTCATATTCCACATACTTGGGAAGCTTGGGCTCGAACAAAACTAAAAAAACCAGATAGTTTTAAAACCGAGCGGGTAATGGATAAAATGCCTAATTTTCATCTTGAACCTGATGAGATCGAAGCGCTGGTAGTTCTGCTGAAGGGGTTTAATGGCAGTAAAATTCCATCTCAATTTAGAAAAGTGCTCTCGGAAAAAGAACAAATTATCGAGACCGGACGACGAATTATAACCAAGTACAATTGTCGCGGTTGCCATAATGTAGAAGGCGAAGGTGGAGACATCCAAAAATATCTCAAAGCTAAAGCCCAATACCCGCCACCTCTGGAAATGGGGGATTATCATGTTGGAGAACGCTTGAAAAGTTCATGGTTGTACTCTTTCTTGCGCAATCCAACTCCAGTGAGGACTTGGATCAAAGTTAAGATGCCAACATTCGCTTTTAGCGACAAAGAAGTTCAAGATTTGACCTCTTACTTCGAGGCATTGTCTCCGGGAACTGAATATGAAGCGGGAATTAACCAGGAAAAAGACAACGCCATTGCCCAAAAGGGTGCAGAGATGTTGACCTATATGGATTGTGGACGATGCCATGATGATGGGCAAAAAGGTATAGAGTTTTCTCTGGCCAGTAAACGATTGCGTCAAGATTGGATACCAAAATGGTTAAAAGATACTCGAGCCATGATCCCTTGGACTCCAATGCCTTCACACTGGGTAAAGGAGGGTGCGGACTATAAAGTGCCTACGAAGTATTCTGAAATCAAATCAGTAGGCGATGTTGATACACAGGTAGGAACGCTTAAAGATCTCATTGTTGCCTATAACACCGCTGAATTGGATTTTGACGTTTCTTTGGGTGAAGGTGATGGAGGAGGGGATGAAGAAGAGGACGGAGAAGAAGGCGACTCGGAAGACGAAGATGAGGAAGAAGACGAATAATATTGCTTCAGTCTTCAATCATTATATATAATCAGTAGAATTACTTTTGCGATAAGGACGAACCATGGAAAACTCAGGTCTTGAAAATTTTCTGTTAATCGCGACAAAGCCAGATAATATTCCCATTGGAACCATGCTTATTTTTGTGGCGTGGGTATTCTGGATCGCGGTCAAGCAAATGGTCGCAAACGATAAGTGGATAAAGCAGGGTAAAAAAGAAAAAATTTGGGATGAAATGATAAAGTAAGTGGCAATATTCGTAATTACTTTCGCTGCTTTCATTATTGGTATATTGCTTATTGTCTCATTAAAAAAAGTTTCTCCCCCCACGCCTCAAGAGAAGATTCATTTCGACTCCGATATCCCTAAATACCTTGTAGATCAGACGGCTTTTAAAGAGAAGTGTGTCGAGTTTCTTGAAAAGTTTAATCTGGAGTACGTTCATTCTGTTTGGGCAAATGATCATGAGCTTGAAATTGCCATGAATGATGAGACACCTGTTGTTGGGGGAACTTATCTCGCCCTTTGTATCATCGATCCCCCTAGCCAAACGGTAAATGCCATAAAGGTTAAAGGCTTTCTAGACACAGATAAAGGTGAGGGTGCTTCTCGAGGTATATTTATTACTACTGGTTATTTTTCAGATGAAGCCATCCGATCAATAGATGAAGAGCCAGTAGAGTTAGTCGATGTTGTTTCTTTTGTATCCTATCTAAAAAGATTTGGGATTTATGAAAATCCCCCTTCCTGAATTCTTTCTTTCAAACTGAACTACTTGTAACTCTTTCTTTTATTTCTCTTTATCCTTGTGTTACTATCGAAGGAATGAAAATAAGTGAAAAATTAAAATCCTCCTCACCCGTTTTTTCTTTTGAATTTTTTCCACCAAAAGATGAAGCTGGTTTTCAAAGTTTATTCGAGACTATCGGAAGATTGAAACCTGCCAATCCGGCATTTGTTTCGGTCACCTACGGTGCTGGTGGCAGTACCCGCTCGAAGACCGTAGACCTGGTTGGGAAAATAAAAAATGATATCGCGATAGAGAGTATGGCTCACCTGACCTGTGTGGGACATCAAAAGGGCGAAATTGTTTCTGTTCTTGAGAGCTTGCAAAACTTAGGAATAGAAAACGTTCTTGCGCTACGTGGTGATCCGCCAAAGGGAGAGGAAAAATTCGTAAAAACCGAAGGGGGATTCGGCTATGCCAATGAGTTGGTATCTTTTATAAAGTCAAAATCCTCTTTTTGCATTGGTGCCGCCTGTTATCCAGAAGGCCATGTTGAATGCCCGGATTTAAAGGTTGATATGGATAATCTTAAGCACAAAGTTGATGCTGGTGTAGACTTCCTTATTACTCAGTTGTTTTTTGATAATAGACATTATTTTGATTTCTTAGAAAAGGCAATACAGGAAGGAATAAAAATTCCTATTATTCCCGGAATCATGCCAGTATTGAACCTCAAACAAAGTCAGCGTTTTACTAAGATGTGTGGTGCCAGTTTATCCGACTCTCTTCTTGCCAAATTTGACGGAGTTCAGGAGAACCCGGAGAAGGTAAGAGATATAGGAGTAAATCACGCTATTGATCAGTGCAAGGAATTACTTAGATCAGGTGCTCCTGGTATCCACTTTTATACCTTGAATAGATCCAAGGCAACTCTGGCTATTCTAGAAAAATTGCAAGGATGACGGGTTCCCGTCTTCATTTTTCTTCTATGTTTAAGGTCATGCGAATTGCGGTTCTAGCCTTCGTGTTCATTTTAATAGGGGATAAATTTTCTGTTTTTGCGGAAAATTCAAATGTGCTCGATGATATGATGATGATTAAAGCGGGTACTTTTAAAAGAGGGTGCAATCGTTTTGGACCTCAACATGGTGCCCCAGAACAGAAAGTTCATTTAGATTCCTACTGGATCGACAAGTATGAAGTTACCAATAAAAAATTTGAAGAAATTTTCCCTGAGCACAATTTACGCAGGAGCATTTTTTCGGACTGTGATGACTGTGCAGTCTCAAAAATAAGCTGGTACGAAGCCGCAGACTATTGCCACATTATTGGTAAATCTCTCCCCAGTGAAGCACAATGGGAAAGAGCCGCCGGAAATGGCAATGGCTGTGATTTTCATTGGGGCGATGGTTTTGATCTTATGAATCCACCTGCCAGAGGCGGATTAAAACTGCAGGATAAAGCTCTTCCTGTGGGTAGTTTTCCGCCAAATCAAAATGGTTTGTATGATACCGCCGGTAATGTTTGGGAATGGGTAGCAGACTGGTTTTCTATACGATTTTATTATGCCGATATCCTGCATAATCCAAGAGGCCCTATGAATGGAGTTATGAAGGTTCGAAGAGGTGGGTCTTGGTCCGATTCTGTTAAGGCTATGGCATCGGGTTATCGGGACTGGAGCTATCCACTTTCTCGTGGCTTTAACGATATTGGGTTTCGTTGCTCCATTAATTTAAAAGCAGGAGATAGATAAGTTGGTTACTGCAACAAAACTTGAATATATCAATCGTGTGATCGATGAGTGTCTTTCTGAAGATGGTGAGGCTCTGGAGCTAAACGGAAAGTTTATTGGCGATGAAGGGGTAGAGGCACTAGTGAGTACCAACCGGAATTTTGATGTTGAAAACCTCGATCTCAGCAAAAACAAATTGACCTGGAGGGGCGCACACCATTTATTTCACAGCCAACAGTTTAAAAATTTAAAGCGGTTGTACCTTGGGGATAATAATATCTCTGATAAAGGTATTAAAGCCTTGCCTGATGCTAATTTCTTAGAAAATTTGTCGTTACTCGATTTAAGGTACAACAATATTGGTGAAGGTGGGGCAATGGCAGTGGTTCAATGCGAAAAGCTTCGCAAACTGCAGATTTTAATTTTTCAGGAAAACCCAATTGGCGATAACCCGGTAATCGCTTTAGCCACAGCACAGGCATTTGCCAATTTAAGAAAGCTCAACCTTTACCGAACAGACCTTTCGGCAAAAGGGATTAAAATTCTTGCAAAATCCAAGGTTCTGCAAAGAGTGAAACATCTCAATCTTGCTAGAAATTATTTAAATCTTGATTCGGCGCAATACTTGGCAAAAACGAAGACTCTCGTTAATATTGAAACCTTACTGATGTTTGATACGCAAATTGGAGATGCTGGAGTTAAGGTGATAATGGACTCAGAAGCATTCCAGAACCTGAAAACCCTCAAGGTAACTTAATTTTTATCAGGTATAGCGGTCGTTCAACCAGGGCTCGCCTGTATTGGAATATCCTCTTTTTTCCCAGAAT
>JAJDBA010000301.1 GCA_029261675.1 Nitrospinaceae bacterium | reverse complement strand
GATCCACCACATACAGAAGCCATTGAAGAAGAACCGTTTGATTCTAGAATTTCGGAAACAATTCGAATTGTGTATGGAAAATCATCTTTGTTGGGGAGAACAGGAATCAAAGAGCGCTCAGCGAGCATGCCGTGTCCAATTTCTCTCCGACCGGGGCCAGAAATAAATTTCACCTCACCGGTACAGAATGCAGGGAAGTTGTAATGTAGCATAAAGGATTTGCTGCCTTTGAATTCCAGGCTATCCATCCTTTGTTCATCGGAAGAGGTTCCCAGAGTCGCTGCAACCAGTGCTTGAGTCTCACCGCGTGTGAAAACGGCAGAGCCGTGAACACGGGGTAAATAACCTGTCATGATGCTAATGGGGCGGACGTCAGCAAGGCCTCGGCCATCGACTCGATATTGTTTGTCGAGAACAAGATTTCGCACGACTGTTTTTTCCAAGTCATGAAAAATATCTTTAATTTCCCCTTTGATACTATCATCTTCATCTGGATTCAGTTCAGCGCAAAGGTCATTCTGAATTTGCTTTACAGCATCGCCACGCTCATGTTTTCCAGCAATTTGACAAGCTGCATCGAGTTTTGTTGCGGCTTTGCTGTTGATAGATGCTTTAAGCTCTTCATTAACAGGTGCAGGTTCTACAACCAGTTTTTCTTTGCCGAGAAGCTCACGTAGCTTGATTTGAATGCCAATTACTTTTTTAATTCGCTCGTGGCCAAAATCCAGAGCTTCCATCATTTCGTCTTCGCTGACCTCGCTGGCCCCCGATTCAACCATTACGATTCCATCTGCGGTTCCTGCCATGATGAGATTGAGATCGCTAGCAGCAGTCTCTTCATAATTAGGATTGAAAATCAGTTTTCCATCGACTCTTGAAATACGGGCTCCTGCTACCGGGTTTTCAAAAGGAATGTCTGAGATCATCAAAGCGGCAGAAGCGCCGGTGATGGCGTTGACGTCCGGTGGATTCTCACCGTCATGGGAAATTACCATGGCAACGACTTGTGTCTCGTTTTTAAATTCTTTTGGGAACAAAGGTCGGATCGGTCGATCGATCAATCGGCAGATCAATGTTTCGAGTTCTCCCGGTCGGGCTTCGCGTCTAAAAAAGCTACCTGGAATTTTACCCGCTGCGTAGGTTTTTTCTCTATAGTCCACGGTCAATGGGAAGAAATCTATTCCTTCTCGGGCTTTGCCTGCCATGGTGGCAGCAACCAGAACCATTGTGTCGCCCTGACGGATGACAACAGTACCGCCTGCTTGTCGAGCCAGGTCGCCTGCCTCCAATGAAATTATTTTCCCATCAATATCTATTTCTACTTTTTCCATTAATATTTCTCCAATATCTTTCCCTAATATTCAATTAGGCGTGTGTGTTTGTTGCGCGATTATCTGCGGATGCCAAGTTTCGTAATGATTTTTTGGTATCGACTGAGGTCTTCTATCTTCAAATGGTCAAGAAGTTTTCTTCTTTTGCTGACCAGTTTGAGCAGTCCGCGCCTGGAATGGTGGTCTTTTGCGTGAGTCTTGAAATGTTCTGTTAAATAGGTCACCCGTTTAGATATGAGTGCGATTTGCACTTCGGACGATCCGGTATCCTTTTCGTGAAGCTTGTTATCTGTGATAATTGTTGATTTTTGTTCAGCATTGAGTGCCATGACTATTTCTCCAACTTGATTGATTTAGAAAATTGATTGGAGAATGTTTTCGTAGAAAGGCCCCGTTGTTGTAGGGACCTATCTGCGAAAACATTCCAATCTATTTCCATTTAAAACTGATAATGTTAATTTACTAAAACACGTTTTAATTTAAACGCGATTGCACTTGCATCCATTTTCTCGAACTCATCTTGATTTACCAGAGGTTCGACGATAGCTAATATTGCATCATTGCCGTTTGAAACCCTTAGACTCATTCCCGGTTTAAACTCCAAGGGTAAAGTCTTAAATGCAGATTTGGGTAAAGCACTCCCATTGGCAATGGGTTTAACAAATTCCTCTTTGATGCGAAGCTCCGGTAGAAACGCAAGTACCTTTTCCACAGAAAAAAGCATATCTTCCAGAACCCGGTTTTCACTGGCTTCTTTTAAAGCTTCCAATGTTACAGATGATTCCAGATCAAACAGTCCGACTCCACTTCTAACCAAGTGGGACATATGCGCTCCACACCCAAATTGTTGCCCAATATCGTGGCATAGGGTGCGGATATAGGTTCCCGCTGAGCAGTGGACATCAAATTTTACCCGATTTTCTTCCCGGTTGACAAATTCTATGGAGAAAAAATGTACTGAGACGGGTTTTCTTTCGATAGTAATACCATTTCTAGCTAATTTGTAAAGGGGAATTCCATTGTTTTTCTTGGCCGAATACATCGGTGGCACTTGTTTTTGTTCGCCTGAAAACCTCTGGAATACTTCCTTGATCTGTTCATTTGTTATCGCCGCTGGATCGCCGCTGGATATCACCTTCCCCGTGGCATCCTGAGTGTCTGTGGCTGATCCAAGAGTCATAGTGCATTGATAATACTTGGATAAGGGAGATAAGAACTGAATAATACGGGTAGATTGACCGAGGCAGATGGGAAGAATTCCTTCTGCCATAGGGTCCAGAGTGCCAATATGACCGGCTTTTTTTACTCCCAATATCTTTTTTATCTGATGCACCATGGCAAAGGATGTGGGTCCTTTTGGTTTATAAAGGTTCACTATCCGATTCTGAGTGCAAATCATTGATGATTCTTGTGATTTTTTCAACATGCTCTGCGTTTTCGTCTTTTTTGAATTCCAATTCAGGCAAATATCTTAAATAAAGGTTTTTGCCTAAAGAGTTTCTTATAAATCCTTTTGCGCTTGTCAGTGCTTCCAAAGTATCGGTTTTTTCTTTTTCAGTGCCCATCACGCTGACAAAAACTTTTGCGTGCTTGAGATTATCTGAAACTTCGACCCGGGTAAGGGTTGTAAATCCGATTCTAGGATCTTTTAATCCACTTTGAAGCAGTTTTGAAATTTCTTCGAGAAGCAGCTCCTGGATTCTTTGAGAACGTTTGAATCTCATGGCTATACCTTTTGCTGTTTCTTATTTCAATTTGCGGGTTTCAGAAATCTCCAGAACCCATGTTTAATGTTTCGGTTTTGCAATCTACTATTTCAGCCAGGTTCATTCTGTCGATAGCATCAACGAGCTTGCTCATCAGGCCATCCATATAGGGTCGGTTCGAACCGACTGCCGATATCCCGATATGAAGGCTTTGCCAGACATCCTGATCGCCAACTTCCGCAACGGAAACATTAAAATCGTTTTTTAACCGGTCTTTGATGGCTCTAACAACACGTCTTTTTCCTTTTAACGAGTTATTGCCATGCAAATAAAACTTTATGGAACAGCAGCCAATGACCATTTTTCTTTTGCATTATCTTGCAGGTCAGGAGGGTATTTGTTCCATGATAAAAGGTTCAATAATATCCCCTTGTTTTATATCCTGGAACTTATCTATAGAGATCCCGCACTCATAACCTGCTGCCACTTCTTTTACATCGTCTTTGAATCGCCGGATGGATGCTATCTTTCCCTGATAGACGACTACGTTGTCGCGAATCAGTCTTGCTTCCAGATTGCGTTCGGCTTTTCCGGATAGGACATGACAACCAGCGATGGCGCCCACTTTCGGGATGGTAAAGACTTCTCGAACTTCGGCACGACCGATGATTTTTTCTTTAAACTTGGGTGCCAGCATTCCTTCCAGCGCCGCTTTCATATCATTGATAGCATCGTAAATGATGCTGTACATGCGAATATCTACTTGTTCTCTCAGAGCAAGTTTAGTCGCCTGATCTGTGGGGCGGACATTGAATCCGATGATGATAGCGTTCGATGCGGTTGCCAGCAACACATCCGATTCGGTGATACCGCCGACGGCATCGTGAATGCATTTTATTCTCACTTCATCGCCACCCAGTTTACCAAAAGCTTCTTGAACCGCATGGATGGAGCCTTGTACATCTGCTTTAATGATCAAGTCGAGTTCTTT
Source organism: Nitrospinaceae bacterium (assembly GCA_029261675.1). Lineage (GTDB taxonomy): Bacteria > Nitrospinota > Nitrospinia > Nitrospinales > VA-1 > UBA8687. Next base: position 769 of record JAJDBA010000301.1, on the reverse strand, counting down.
TATCTGTCCTTCAACGATTTGTTGATGCAAGTCATCCATGGTGATCCGAGTAGACTTGGCTAATTGAAGCTCCCTTTGTTGTTGCAACCTCAGGCTACTCAATTGACGCGCACGTCTTTCATCTTGAACGACCATGAAATGGTCACCTGGTTGCGGGACATCAGGCAGGCCAACAATTTCGACTGGTGTTGAAGGAATAGCCTTTTTAATTTTCTTCCCAGCATCTCCAATCAGAGCACGGACTTTACCAAAATGGCAGCCGACTATAAAAGGTTGGCCGACTTGCAGAGTGCCACTTTCAACGATCAGTGTTGCAACAGGGCCACGTCCTTTATCCAGCTTGGACTCAATGATGACTCCTTTTGCTCTTAATTTCGGATTTGCCTTCAACTCCATTATTTCAGCTTGCAGGACAAGATTTTCTAGCAGGTTGTCGATTCCTGTCCCTTTTAAAGCGGAAACCTCTATATAAATGGTTTGTCCGCCCCAGTCCTCGGGTAAGAGGCCCTGGTCAGCCAATTGCTTTTTCACCTCATCGGGTTTGGCATCTGGCTTGTCAATTTTATTGATGGCGACCAGGATAGGAACACCTGCAGCCTCGGCATGATGGATGGCTTCTTTTGTTTGAGGCTTAATACCGTCATCTGCCGCAACGACCAGCACAACAATATCTGTCACCTGCGCTCCACGGGCCCGCATTGCTGTAAAGGCTTCATGCCCGGGTGTATCCAGAAAGGTGATAGCAGACCCTTTGACATGTGCCTGATAT
>JAJDBA010000300.1 GCA_029261675.1 Nitrospinaceae bacterium | reverse complement strand
TCAAACCACCGACTATTTTCAATTTTTGCCAAAAAGAAACTTCAGTGACTAGTCTGTGTAGAGTGGTCGAGATATTGCGATCAATGACTTCAAGGCGAATGCCTTTTTCACGGGCCAACTCTACCGCACGGATCATTTCTTTACCCGCTTCAACCCCAACCCGTTCTGCTATGCGCTTTTGATAAGCAGTGAGAGCCAGATTGATTAAAAGCAGTCCGGCCTTCTTTTTTTTGAAGACCTGATATATATCGAGATTTTTCCACCAGGCTTGATTGGTGATATTTTCTAATCGCGGCGCGCATAGTTCGACAGCGATACAGTCATAGTCTCCGGTGGCTATATGTTCTTCCACCATTTCAACGCTCAATTGCGAAACATGCGCCGTGCCAACCAAAGTCACTTCACTGTTGTTCAATTGAACGGTTTTTACAATATCATCCTGATTTTCCAAAAATTCTTCTCCAACGGGCGTTCGCCCGAATAGCTTGTGAACAAATAAGGGTTTTATAAGATTTTAAATCGGGAATACGAAAAAACGATGAGATCGGCTCTTGGAATTCCGAAGCTAATAATTTAACATAAATCATGGCAAATCCCGAACATCTTAAAATTCTCGAGCAGGGCTACAAAACTTGGAACAAATGGCGCGAAGAAAACCCTGAAACCATTCCTGACTTAAAAAGAGCAATGATTGTAAGATTTGATTTAAGGATGATGAACCTTAGAGGGACAAATCTAAGATATGCGATTTTTATAAGTGCTGATCTTTCAGGAGCTGATTTAAGTGAGGCAAACTTATACAAAGCAAATCTCAGCTTAGCAAACCTTACTGGAGTAACTCTTAACGGAACAAATTTTGAGGGAGCATATATCTTGGAAACTGTTCTAGCCGACCTTGATTTATCCGATACAAAAGGTTTGGATAAATTAAAATCAGGAGGACCTTCAATAATTGATCATCGCACGGTAATGCAATCGAAAAATCTACCGGAGAAGTTTTTGCGGGATTGCGGTTTACCGGATCAATTTATTGAGCATCTTCCCGGCCTATTGAATTCTCTTGAGCCGATTCAATTCCATTCTGTTTTTATCAGCTATTCGAGCCAAGATGAGGAATTTGCGAATCGACTTCATGCAGATTTACAGGCCCAGGGAATACGTTGCTGGTTTGCACCTGAAGACATGAAAATTGGTGACAAAATTCGCACCCGGATTGATGAGATGATTCATGTGCATGACAAGCTATTGCTGGTTTTGTCAAATGATTCCGTTGAAAGCAGTTGGGTAGAAAAAGAGGTGGAAACGGCTCTTGAAAATGAAACTACGCGGAAAGAAACCGTTCTCTTCCCCATCCGCCTTGATGATACGGTGATGGATATAACAACCGGCTGGCCCGCCGATATCAAAAGAGCCCGTAATATTGGTGACTTTAAAGAATGGAAAGACCACGATGCTTACCAGAAAAATTTTGACCGTTTATTGCGCGACCTGAAGCAGGAAAGTTGATAGACTATAATTTTAATCAACCCAACCCCCTCACTCCCCTTATCAGGGGTAAGAGTATTTAATAATTGTATGCAACCTTTCAAATTAATAGCCGACTACAGTCCTGCTGGTGATCAACCTCAGGCTATTGAACAATTGGTCAAGGGACTGAATACCAGTCCGAGTTCACAGACTCTTTTAGGGGTTACGGGGTCTGGAAAAACTTACACCATTGCCAACGTCATTCAAAAGGTACAGAAACCCACTTTAGTTCTGGCCCATAACAAGACTCTCGCGGCACAACTTTATAATGAGTTCAAAACATTTTTTCCGGAAAACGCCGTTGGGTATTTTGTCAGTTACTACGACTATTACCAGCCCGAGGCGTATCTCGCGCAAACAGATACCTTCATCGAAAAAGACGCATCCATCAATGACGAAATTGACAAGATGCGGCACTCTGCCACCCACTCTTTATTCGAGCGCCGCGATGTGATCATTGTTGCCAGTGTATCCTGTATTTATGGGCTGGGATCTCCTGAAGCGTATCAGGGAATGCTGTTGTTTTTGGAACGCGGCAGTCAGATGGAACGCGATAAGGCGGTCGCCAAGCTGGTAGAAATTCAATACAAAAGGAACGATATCGACTTTCAACGCGGCACGTTTCGTGTGCACGGCGACGTTTTAGAGATTCTTCCTGTCTATGAAAGAAATGAAGCCATTCGCATTGAATTTTTTGGAGACGAAATCGATCGTATCTCCTCTTTTGATCCACTCACTCGGCAACCCATTGCAGAACTCGATCGCATTGCCATTTACCCCGCCAGTCATTATGTAACACCTCAAGAACCGCTAAAGCGGGCCATGGTAAACATTCGCAAGGAACTGATTGAACGCATTGGCTATTTTGAAAGCCAAAACCTGTTGATCGAAGCGCAACGCATTGACCAACGAACCTTGTTCGATCTGGAAATGATCAAAGAGGTTGGATATTGCCAGGGGATAGAAAACTATTCGCGTCATCTGATGGCGCGCGAGCCGGGGTTGCCTGGCCCTACCCTGTTGGACTATTTCCCCGATGACGCCCTTTTCATCATTGATGAAAGCCATGTCACGTTGCCGCAGCTACAGGGTATGTATAAAGGCGACCGCTCCCGAAAAGAAAGTCTGGTGCGTTATGGATTTCGTCTGCCTTCTGCATTCGACAACCGGCCGCTTAAGTTTGATGAGTTTGGTAACCACATAAGAGATATTATTTATGTTTCGGCAACACCCGGTCCTTATGAGTTGGAAAAATGCCAGGGTAATGTTGCTGAGTTGATCGCACGGCCTACCGGATTGATCGACCCTGAAATCGAAATCTCACCCATCGCCACTCAGGTTGATGATGTCTACAATCAGATTCGGATTCGCGCCGAAAAAAATCAGCGTACTCTTGTCACGACTCTGACCAAACGGTTTTCTGAAGATCTTGCCGAACATCTTTCGGAAATGGGTCTCAAGGTAAAGTACTTGCATTCAGATATTATCACTTTGGAAAGAACACAGATCATTCGCGAACTTCGACTGGGTGAGTTCGATGCATTGATCGGAATCAATCTATTGAGAGAGGGGCTGGACATCCCCGAAGTTTCGCTGGTAGCAATACTGGATGCAGACAAAGAAGGTTTTCTACGGTCGACCACTTCTTTGATTCAGACGTCGGGTCGTGCGGCAAGAAATGTGGATGGCAAAGTAATCTTCTACGCTGACAACATTACGAAATCTATGCAAGCGGCTATGGATGAAATGAGTCGGCGACGAGAAATTCAACTGGCATACAACGAAGCCAACAATATTACTCCCACCTCGATAAAAAAATCGATTCAAGACAGCATGAAAAACAATAAAGGTGAAGAAATTGCATTTGCTGTCGCCGAAGAAGAGGAAGCTTATGAATCCGGAGTGCCTGTATTAGAAATGATCGCAAAACTTGAAAAACAAATGTTGGCTGCAGCAAAAAATCTGGAGTTTGAAAGAGCCGCGGAACTTAGAGATAGGATAACCAAAATGCGGGCCAAAGATTTAAAAATAATTGCGGGGTGAGTTAGCGCATCTCATTTCTTCGATCTGCTAATCGAGATTGAATCAACTTCGCAATACTCGCTTCTGCTTCAGGTGAGATGTCACGCCATTTAATACCTGTCACAAAAGGTGAGGTTTCGCTTTTTGGATTTTTGCGGATATTTCTGATATCCACCATCTGGTTCTGAATGCTTCCGCAGTGAGGGATTTCAAAACTCAGACATAATTTATTTTCTTTAGCCACCTGTTTGGTGTGAGTTAATAAAATTCCGTTTGTGCTAATGTCCCGAACAATTCCCGAGTCTTCAATTTTTTGTCCATCATCCTCATAGTGAAATCGAACAGGAAAATTGGCCTTAAACCTTTCATGTTTGCGCAGGTTATGCGAATCAAATGTGCGTGGATATTCGATGATTAAAAGCGTAATGGCCTGAACAAAAGAGAGGATTGAGGTCGTCTTAAAGTTTACAAACAGACCCTCTTTTGTGAAATGCACTTGGATCCCGGTCTGGGGAGCAATTCTAAAGTCTTCCACGCCTACCCGGGGCAAATCCAGAATAATATACTGCCCTTGACGCCACCCTCGAACTAGAACAGTGAACACTTCACCTCGTACCGTGATGGTGACTTTTTGACCCATTACAAGGGGAAGTTCCTGTTTTTTAAAAGCCATAAACCAATTTCCCAAAAGTCAGGTTTGCATAAATTTTTACGTCCCTCGCCTTAAACCCAAAGGACGAAAACTGCAGAAAAGCGCTAGATTCTGCCACACTATTTTTTTCGGATAAAGTTAAGGTGATAAACTACTGAATTTCGAGTCTTTGTTCAAGGAAAAACCATCCGCAATAGCAGAATCTCCTTCAAAGGGGTTTGAGGCGAAAACAGGTTATGCGGCAGGATCGAGCGGATATAGCTCGAAATACTTTTTAAAAATCTTTTTTGCGATGGGTGCTGCGGTAGTACCTCCATGGCCTCCATGCTCCACTAAAACAGCTACTGCAATTTCTGGTTTTTCATATGGAGCAAACGCCACGAACCAAGCATGATCTCTATACTTATAGGGGACCTCATCTTCCTTTTCCAGTTCTTCGTTGGATTTCATTCGAACAACCTGCACGGTTCCGGTTTTTCCAGAGACGATGATATTCTTTAAGCGCGATCTTTTACCTGTCCCTCTAGCTCCATTGACCACATCGCGCAAGGCTTTTCGGATAACTTCCAGGTTCGCCGAGCTACCCGCAATCTGCCCTCTAATTTCTGGAAAAAATTCTTTAATCGTTGTTCCGCCTGGTTCTTCAATTCGCTTTACAAGATAAGGTTTGAGTAGCATACCTCCATTTGCAACCGCCGCCATCATGTTTGCCTGCTGTAAAGGAGTAACCAGATTGTACCCCTGCCCAATGGAGGCAGAAATAGTTTCTCCCAATAGCCAGGCCTTTTTCCGGTTTTTCAATTTCCATTGAGTGCTGGGAACCAGCCCACCTTTTTCTCGACTTAGCCCCAATCCTGCCGGAGATCCGAAACCAAATTTTTTCGCATAACGCGCCAGAGTATCAATTCCCATCCGGTGGCCCACTGTATAAAAATAAACATCACAGGACTGCACAAGAGCATCGTGAAGATTCACAGCACCATGCCCGCTTTTTTTCCAACATCGATATCGGCCACGACCCAGCTTAAAATGTCCAGGACAGTAAATAGTTGTTTCGGGGTCGACTACCCCTTCTTCCAAAGCGGCATAAGCCACGGCAATTTTATAGGTAGAACCCGGGGGGTACTGACTATGAATGGATCGGTTTTGCAGAGGGTGCATTTCATCATTAATCAGCTTCTTCCAGTTTTCGGGGGTTATCCCTGCTG
>JAJDBA010000299.1 GCA_029261675.1 Nitrospinaceae bacterium | reverse complement strand
CGTGCAAGAAAGCTTCTCGAAGAGAGACAGGGTATTCAGGTTTGCTCAGCCTGCGAGACCGAGGCGACCCTTGAGGATGAAGTTTGTAGCCATTGTGGTGAGAAATTTAATTAGCTACTGGATTCGCTCAGTTTGTAAATTTGAATTTGATAATGTACCAAATGGCAGCGACGCCGTCTTTCCAGGTAATTTTTTTCCCCTCTGAATAGTCACGACCATTATACGAAATAGGGACTTCGTATATCCTGAAATTATTTTTTGCTACCTTCGCGGTAAACTCGGGTTCAAATCCAAAACGATTACATTTAACCGTTAGGGTGTCGTTGACTCTTTTTGTGAAAACTTTATACCCCGTTTCCATATCTGTAAGGTTCACATTAGTGAGCATATTTGAAAAAGTGGTCAGTACCATATTACCGATAGAATGCCAGAAAAATAAAACCCGATGAGGGCCACCTAGAAAGCGAGAGCCGTATACTACGTCTGCACGTCCATCCAAAATGGGTTCGATTAATGTTCCATAGTCGGCGGGATTGTATTCCAAGTCAGCATCTTGAATAATAATGATGTCTCCGTTCACATTGGAAAAACCCGTTCTCAGTGCAGCGCCTTTTCCTTGATTGCGGTTGTGATAGAGAACCTGAAAGCCTTCTTTGTTTTCGTATTTCTTCAGTAATTCACGGGTGCCATCGGTTGAAAAATCATCAATCAATAGTATTTCTTTGTCGTAATCAACCGCGCTGACTTTGGCTATTAAAGTCTCCAGGGTTTCCCTTTCGTTATAAATGGGGATGACAATAGAAAGTTTTAGCAAAGTCGGAATCTAAAAAAGAGTATAAATAAAGGGGGCGACCGCGCTACCCTCAGTTAAGACGATCAACAAGCCCATTAGCAGCATTATTAAGACAATGGGGCCAAGCCACCATTTTTTTCTTGTTTTCAGAAAATCCCAAAACTCTGAAATAATACTGAACTTACTGTCTGGATCAGGCGGGTTGGTCATGGTTTCCCTTTGTGTGATTTTTTAACTAAAGCATTGAATATGCGTGTCTATATCATATCCAAAACAATATCTTATCGAAAGTTTTTTTATTTTAATTAAGTTTTTTGAAGTTAAAGGTGATGTCCTGCATTTGGCGGCTGAGCGTATTGGCAATAGAGCCTGTTAATATTCCTGTCAGGAGAGCCAGTGAAAAGAAAAAAGGAAGCAGTGTGAAAAAAGAACTCTCACGAATAAGAAAATAATAGACACAGAGAGATGTCACAAGAGTATGCGTATAGGCTCCTAGTATGCTGATGCCGATCAAGCTAATGCGAGTTTTTCCTATTTTATAAAGCGTACCCATTATAAGTATTGCTGCAATACCTCCTACCAGGCTCAGAAAAAAAGTCGGGCCTAAAAAAGTTCCACCCAGTATCGATCCAATTACTACACGCAGAAAGGTGACAATCACTGCTTCTTTAAATCCTAAAAAAACCAATGCAACCAATGTCATGAGGTTAGCCAGACCCAGCTTTATCCATGGGCTGGGTAAAGGCAGAAGTGCCTCGAGACGATGTAGGATGACTCCCAAGGCGACCATGGTGGCCATGGTGATCATTTTTTTTGTTTGAGGGGAATCGGATTGTGGCGGGTGAGACATCATCTCATTTACCCGTCTGATGATTTAGCAGGGTTTCAACATGCAGTTGTACGGAATCTCCCAGCGCGGAATAATCATATCCGCCTTCTAACATGGAAAGTATTCTGCCTTCGCAAACATCGTTAGCTACATCAATCATCTGTCGTGTCATTTCTCCATAGCATTCCGTGCTCAACTCGATTTGGGCAAGAGGGTCGTTTTCGTGAGCATCGAATCCGGCTGATATAATAATCAGATCGGGATTGAACTTTTGAATCGCTGGAATCAATTTATGCTCTATTGCGTTGAGATAATCGGAATCTCCCGAAAAAGCTTGCATGGGTAAATTCAAATTCGATCCCAGGCCGTCTCCGGTTCCTGTTTCGTCCTCTCCTCCCGTGCCAGGGTAAAAAGGGTATTGGTGGGTGCTGCTATAAAAAATTGAGGAATCTTTATAAAAAGAATGTTGTGTTCCGTTTCCATGATGTACGTCCCAGTCAAAAATAAAAATTTTTCCGAGTTGTTTTACATCTTGAGCATAGCGAGCGATAACACCGACATTGTTGAAAAGGCAAAATCCCATAGACCGATTTTGCTCGGCATGGTGACCTGGTGGACGCACTGCACAAAAAGCATTGTTAATGGTTTCATCTAATATTTTGTCCAGGGCTTCCAGTCCGGCGCCAGCACTCAATAGTGCAGCTTCATGGGAATCTGGGCAAATGACGGTATCGGCATCAAGATTTCGAACGCCATTTTTACAGCTTTGCTCAACGTTCTCGATGTGTCCGCTATCATGTACTTTGGCAATATCTTCAACAGTGGCTTTGCGGGGTTGAATTAAGGTAAGGTTGTTATAAGATTTTGAAGATTCAATCTTCTGTTTAATTGCAGTTAATCGACCTGGGTTTTCCGGGTGAGGTTCGTTCTCGTGCTTCAAATAAAAGGGATCTGAAATGTAGCCCGTTTTATTCAATTTTAGTTCCTGTTAGAGTTTTTAATTTCATATTAATAAAACTTTGTTGAGAATATCAAAATAATGAGATTCCCACAACTTATCTGAAAATGTCGGATTTAGAAAAAAGTGAAAAACTAAAGATCATTGAGGAAAAGGCTTACGCGCTCGGCTTTGATGGGTTTGGGGTTACCAATCCGGAAGTAGGAGATGCGGGTGTGAATTTCAGTCAGTGGTTGTCTCTGGGATACGCTGGGGAAATGGCTTATATGGCTCGCGGCGAGGAAAAACGCCGTGATGCCAATCTCGTGTTAGAGGGAGTCGAAAGCATAATTTGTCTTAGGACAAATTATTTCACTGCAGAAAAAGGAATGGATTTTCTCGACCACCCCGAAAGGGGAGATATCTCACTTTATGCGTTGAATAAAGACTATCACGATATCATCATGCCTCGCTTGAAGGAACTTGAAAAAAATATTCAGAAAGAGTTTACAGACTGCAAAACCAAAATTTATGTCGATACAGGTCCTATCCTCGAAAAACCGCTGGCTCAACAAGCGGGTTTGGGGTGGGTTGGAAAGCATACTAATTTGCTCAGTCAGGGAATCGGTTCATGGTATTTTCTTTCTGAAATTCTAGTTGATGTCGAGCTACCGGAGTCGAAGGTGGCTGAAAACCATTGCGGCACCTGTCGCAGTTGCATCGATATTTGTCCAACCGATGCCATCGTTGCTCCTTATGTGTTGGATTCGAAAAAATGTATTTCTTATCTTACGATTGAGCTTAAGGGGGTTATTCCCATTGAGTTTCGCAAAGCCATCGGCAA
>JAJDBA010000298.1 GCA_029261675.1 Nitrospinaceae bacterium | reverse complement strand
AAGTCTTCAAGCCGAACTACAAAGCCAGATGGCAGAAGAACAAGCCCTTAACACCCAAATCCTTGAGAATCTCGCAAAGGTGCAGATTAATGGGTGAGTGGCCTGAGGTTGAAATTCATAGTTTAGGAGAAGTTATTACGGGTAAGACCCCGTCAAAAAGTCACCCTGAAGATTGGGGTGATCTAATGCCGTTTATAACTCCCACCGATTACAAAGATTTTGGGAAGATTGCCAGAAGTGGTATTCGTAATCTATCAAAAGAGGGAATTGATAGATTATCAAATAAAGTTCTTCCAAAAGGATCAGTGATGGTTACCTGTATTGGCTCAGATATGGGGAAGATTGCTATAAATGGGGTTCCAGTAATTACGAATCAGCAAATCAATTCAATTATTCCTAACAGCAATAACAACGGCGATTTTATATATTATAGACTGGTAAGTATCTATGATGTACTGCGTTCATATGGTGGTGACGGAACTGCTGTGCCCATAGTAAACAAGGGTGATTTTTCTAATATCAAATTGTTAATCCCTTCAGACCCAGAAGAACAAAAAGCGATTGCTGGGGTGTTGTCGAGTTTGGATGATAAAATTGATTTACTGCACCGACAAAATAAAACCCTCGAATCCCTCGCCGAAACCCTCTTCCGGCAAACCTTCATCGAAAATGCTGAAGATGATTGGGAGGAGAAAAAAGTTTCAGATATAGCTGAGCATGTAAAAATTAATGTGAAGCCTCATGAAGAAGAAAGCATAACCTTTTATCATTATAGTTTGCCTGCTTTTGACGCATCTCAAAAGCCAGTTACCGAAGAGGGGTCGTCAATTAAAAGTAATAAATATAAAGTGGTCCCTAATTCTGTATTGGTTTCCAAGCTCAACCCTAGGTTTCCAAGAATATGGCCTATTGATGATGACGTAGAGGATAGGGCCATATGTTCAACAGAGTTTCAAGTTTTTGTTCCATTAGAGCAAGAACTGTATGGCTTTTTGCTTTATCTGTTTAAATCTGACGATGCCAAAGATACTTTAGAAATGGCTGCATCAGGGACAAGTGGTAGCCATCAAAGAGTTACCCCATCTGATATGCTAAATATTGGTTTTAGTTGGGAAAGTAAGTATAGCGTAGCTATGTTTTCTGAGAGAGTACATCCATTAATTCAAAAAGATCATGATAATAAAAAACAAATCCAAACCCTCGAAAAACTCCGCGATACGCTTCTGCCCAAACTGATGAGCGGTGAAATCCGCGTCCAATATGATAAGGCTACGTGATGGAAAAATTAAAATCTATCATTGATCAACACTCAAGATGGCAACCTCTTGAGATTTTTATTGAGCGTATAGAGGCGCATATCGATGTTGATTTTAGTATTTCTTTAGAGAATTCAAAAACGCTACTGGAAACTATAGGGCATGAAATTGGCCAAGTGAACAATGTTGAGTTGGCTAGTTCTTCTTCAACGAATGCTATTTTAAAGAAAGCATTTGTTGCTATTGGATATTCAGGCGATGACCTTGTTACTCAAATTTCTAGTTCTCTGGCAAACATAGGTCAGCAAATTGGGAATTTAAGAAATGAAATAGGCACATCTTCTCATGGAAAGTCATTGCAGGACGTTAAAGAGCGTAATGATAAAGTCGATCATTTCACGAGAGAATTGCTAATAGGCACAACGGAGATTGTAGCCTCATTTCTTATCCGTGGCTTTGAAACGATGACTGAAAAAACAGGCCATCATGATGTTATAGAGTTGCCTAATTATAATAAAAATAATGAATTTAACGATTTTTGGGATGAATCTTTTGGGGAATTTGAAATGGGTGGTTATTCATACCCCGCAAGTGAGATTTTATATAATGTAGATATTCAAGCTTATGTCACTGAGCATAAAGTATTTAAGGCGGGGGAAGCATGACAGCAAAAATCACCGAAAATGAAATTGAAGAATTTGCTATCGAGCTACTGGAAAAGCTGGGCTACCAGTACCTTTATGGCCCGGAGATTTCCGCCGATGGTGAAAGCCCTATGCGAGGTGGGTTTGATGATGTTCTACTAGTCGAGAAACTTAAAAGCGCGATTGATCGCATCAACCCGACTGTGCCATCTGAAGCACGGGAGGATGCTTTAAAGCAGGTTTTGCGTGTTCACTCGCCCGAGCTGATTTCAGGAAATGAAGCTTTCCATCGGATGCTTACCGAAGGGGTTAAGGTTGCCTATCAGAAGGACGGTAGGGAACGCGGCGACCTGGTTTGGCTGATTGATTTTAGCAATGTCGAGAATAACGAATTCCACGTGGTGAACCAATTCACTGTGGTTGAAAATCACAATAACAAACGCCCGGATGTGATTTTGTTTGTGAATGGCCTGCCTCTTGTTGTGATTGAGCTTAAAAACCCCACAGACGAAAATGCTACAGAGAAAACAGCCTACAAACAATTACAGACTTATAAGAACACGATTCCCTCCCTTTTTACCTACAATGCGATCTTGATTGTTTCGGATGGTTTATCCGCTAGCGCAGGTTCTTTGTCGGCTGGTTTTAGTCGCTTCATGGCCTGGAAATCAGTCGATGGCAAGGCTGAGGCTTCGCACCTTGTCAGCCAAATGGAAACGCTTATCAATGGAATGCTCGGACAGGCGACCTTGCTTGACCTTGTGCAGAATTTCAGCGTTTTTGAAAAAACCAAAAAAGGAGATGCCAAGACGGGTATTACCACCATTGAAACGGTGAAAAAGCTTGCTGCGTATCATCAATATTATGCAGTGAATAAAGCGGTAGCGTCTGTTGTTGGTGCTGCATCTGAAAATGGAGATCGCAGGGGCGGCGTTGTCTGGCATACGCAGGGTTCAGGCAAATCTCTTTCTATGGTCTTTGCCAGCGGGAAGATTGTAAGGGCTTTGGACAATCCAACCATTCTTGTCATCACAGATCGAAACGACCTGGATGATCAGTTGTTTGACACATTTGCCGATTCAAAACAGCTTTTACGCCAGGAACCAGTGCAGGCTGATAGTCGCCAGAACTTAAAGGAACTGCTAAAAGTTGCTTCGGGTGGCGTGGTATTCACGACAATTCAAAAATTCCAGCCGGATGAAGGTAATGTTTACGAGAAGCTTTCCAGTCGTGAAAATATTGTGGTGATTGCAGATGAAGCGCACCGCACGCAATATGGTTTTCAAGCTAAAACTATTGATGAGAAAGATGCAGAAGGAAATATTGTCGGCAAAAAAGTTGTTTATGGCTTTGCAAAATATATGCGCGATGCTTTACCCAATGCAACCTACCTTGGATTTACAGGAACACCAATTGAGGGAACAGATATCAACACCCCGGCGGTCTTTGGTGGTTATGTCGATATATATGATATTGCCCAGGCCGTTCAAGATGGCGCAACGGTGCGCATTTACTATGAAAGCCGTTTGGCCAAAGTCAACTTGAGCGAGGAAGGGAAAAAGCTTGTTGAGGAGTTGGATGAGAGTTTGAAAAATGAAGATCTTTCCGATACCCAAAAGGCTAAAGCGAAATGGACACAGTTAGAAGCTCTTATTGGCAGTGAAAACCGCGTTAAAAATATTGCACAGGATATAGTCAGGCATTTTGGACAACGCCAGGAAGTATTTGATGGCAAAGGAATGGTTGTTTCAATGTCTAGACGTATTGCAGCCAGGCTTTATGAGGAGATTATAAAGTTAAAACCAGAATGGCATAGTGATGATTTGGATAAAGGGGCTATTAAGGTTGTCATGACTGCCGCATCCAGCGACGGGCCGGAAATGGCTAAACATCATACGACCAAGGAAGAACGGCGTACTTTGGCTGGGCGCATGAAGGATGCTGATGACGAGCTGAAAATGGTCATCGTTCGTGATATGTGGCTTACCGGGTTTGATGCCCCCTCATTGCATACGCTTTACATTGATAAACCCATGCAAGGCCATAACCTTATGCAGGCCATTGCACGGGTGAACCGCGTTTACAAAGATAAGCAAGGGGGCTTGGTAGTTGATTATCTCGGCATCGCCTCCGACTTAAAAAAAGCCCTCTCTTTTTATTCTGATAGTGGCGGCAAGGGTGATCCAGCCGAAACCCAAGGGCAGGCAGTCGCTTTGATGCTGGAGAAACTTGAAGTTGTTTCTCGAATGTTCCATGACTTTCAATATGAGGAATATTTCACGGCAGATACTTCTCGAAAACTTTCGCTAATACTGGAGGCGGAAGATCATATTCTGGGGCTTGAAAATGGGAAGAAAAGATATGTTGATGAGGTGACTTTGCTATCGCAGGCATTTTCAATCGCGATCCCTCACGATCAAGCTATTGATGTGAAGGACGAGGTGGCGTTTTTCCAAGCCATTAAAGCTCGCCTGGTAAAGTTTGATGTTACAGGAACAGGGAAGACTGATGAGGAAATAGAGACAGCTATTCGGCAAGTTATTGATGAAGCACTTGTTTCTAACAAGGTGGTAGATGTTTTTGATGCGGCAGGAATCAAAAAGCCGGATATCTCCATTCTCTCGGAAGAATTCTTGCTCGAAATTAAGGGAATGGAGCATAAAAATATTGCTATTGAAGCTTTAAAAAAGCTTTTGAATGATGAGATCAAGACCAGGATGAAAAAGAATCTTATCCAGAGTAAATCCCTAATGGAGATGCTTGAGGATTCTATAAAGAGGTATCACAACAAGGTCATTACAGCGGCAGAGGTTATTGATGAGTTGATCAGGCTGGGTAAAAGTATTCAGGAAATGGACAAAGAACCAGAAGAGCTTGGCTTGTCTGATTTTGAGTATGCTTTCTACACGGCTGTTGCAGATAACGATAGCGCAAGAGAGTTGATGCAGAAGGACAAGTTACGTGAGCTTGCCATTGTGCTTACCGAGCGGGTCAAGAAGAATGCGTCTATTGACTGGACCATAAAGGAGAATGTGAGGGCAAAGCTGAAGGTTATTGTGAAAAGGACTTTGCGGCAATTTGGCTATCCGCCCGATATGCAGAAACTGGCAACCGAGACCGTATTAAAGCAAGCTGAATTAATCGCCGATGAATTGATGGGGTAAAAGTTTGGGAATCCGAGGGGGGAGGAATGAATACAATAATTAAGGTTTTTATAGTTTCTTTTTTGTGTGGCAACCTTCTTTATGGTTGTGGAGGTTTTCATAGAGCTGAAATGGCAGAAAAAGCCAAAACTTCTTTGGTGGGAATGTCGCAGGAAGAGATTCTATTGTGTATGGGGCCAGCAGAAAAAAGTCAGATCCAAGGGGGCGTGGAAGTTTGGTCCTATAAATCTGGTGGAGATAGAGACGAGCATGGAACAAAATATTACTGTGTCACAAATATACTTTTTCAAGATGGAAAGGTGAAAAAAATAAAATATCTCGGGAGAACAGGCGGATTACTTACCAAAGATTCCCAATGTGGTTTTGCTGTTGAGAACTGCATTGAAGAAGATTGAAAATAAATTTGATGAGTAAAAAATCCATTAATTTCCATTTTCTTAATGACTACGATCCGGCCCTGGAAAAACTAGGTTGGTCTGCTGAAAGGCTTCTTTTTATCGACTCGAATGCTTGCCTGATTAAAATTAGGCAATTTGGAGAATTGCTTGCAAGACGGATAGCTAAAGAATTAAATGCAGGCTTCTGGAGAGACACCAGTTTTTTCGAGATTTTACAATACTTGGATAACTCCCCTCTTATAAATAGTGAAGTTGTTGATAAATTCCATCAGATTAGGGTCACAGGGAACGAGGCCACGCACAAACTGGAAGATGGTTCGGGTATAGCCTCAAGAAACTTGAGGTTAGCTTGGGAATTAGGAGTTTGGTTTCATTTTAAGTTTATGGGAAATGATGAGTTACAAGCAACTCACTTTATTTTGCCAAAGGATGTTGAAGAGGAAAAACAGGAATTACTCGATGAAATTAATGAGTTACAGGAAAGGCTGGAATTAAAAGAAGAAGAACATGAGGAGTTGAGGGAGTTGAATGCAAAACGCATTAGCTTGTATTCATCACAGAGTGAAGAATTAAATCGAATTCAAAAAGACCTTGAAGCCTGTTTGGAGGTCCTTCCCGTTTTTTTTAAATTTATTCAAAACACTGATGAATATCGAGAACTGGCTCATAAACTAAAATGCAAACCAAATATGACTGAAACTTTTTATGAAATCCGATTATTAAATTCTACAGAAGAATATTCTAAGGCCGCTAAAGAGGTCCCAAGAGGTTTAAGTGAAGGTGAAACGGAAACTCATGGAAAGCTTGAGGTAGAGGAGGGGGGGGATGAGAGTAGGATTGGTTCTGGGTTATTTCAATTGCTTTTAATTTGTTTCGGCATATTAGTAACTATTGTTATTTTGAAGAGGTTGGCTTGATAAATTGTGGTCCTTTGGCCAAGAAACAAAACTAGTAATGATGCGAATCAAAATTTTTTTGAATGGCTGAAACATATTTAAACATAAGTTCTGCAAATAAAAACAGAGTAAGCGTCTCTTCAATTAGAAAGTATTTCGATGCCAACTCACAACCCAGACACAGAAGGCGCCACGAGCGCACAATCATCTCTTGATGGGTATTGGTATCAGCTCAAGGT
>JAJDBA010000297.1 GCA_029261675.1 Nitrospinaceae bacterium | reverse complement strand
CTCCCACGCTAGTGGGCTGCTCGCCGCAGAGGCAAAACTTCTACCCAGAAGCTTAAAGACTTTTGTATCGGAGAAAGGGAATAGGCCTATAGCCTCCCACGCTAGTGGGCTAGATTAGGTTTTGGACAGTTGCTATGAGGTTGGATTGATCGAAGTTTCCCTTGATTATATAAGCATCAGCACCCACCTCAATTCCTCTTCTTTTATCTTCTTCTCGGTCACGAGAGCTGACGATGATAATGGGGATGTGTTTATAGTCCTCGGTGCTTCTGAGTTTTTCTACCAGTGCAAAACCATCCAGCCTTGGCATTTCAATATCGGATAGAACTAGATCGTATTTGACCTTTTGTGTTTTTTCCAGTCCTTCTATACCATCAGACGCTATATCCACCTGATAGCCATAGGACTCCAAAATACTTTTTTCGATTTCCCTGGTACTGACAGAATCTTCTACGACAAGAATACGCTGTTTTTCTTTTTTGACCGCACGACTTGCTTTTTTGCTTCCTTGGGTCATTTTGGATTTTTCCATTATTTTGAGAGCATGAAGGAGAATCACAACATCTCCTTTTCCAGTAATGGTGGCTCCACTCGCCAGGTCGGAATTCCGCATATGGGAAGGTAGAGGTTTGACCTCCATATCTTCCTCGCTTATCAAGCTGTCGATCATAACGCCGATCACCTCATTACCCATGGCAAGTAACAGAATGACAGCATCTTCTCTATCTTCAGATTCGGGAAGTTTGATGATTGTTTTTAAATCGGTGATAGGAATGATCTGGTCTCTTAAGCGAATCGCTTTCTTATTTACTATCTCGATAATTTCATTTTTTTGAACTCGAATGATTTCACGAATGGAACTGATAGGGAAACCAAATAGGGTTTGCGATACAGAGAACAATAAAATACGCATCACCGTTAAAGTCAAAGGAACGCGGACGGTAAAACATGTACCTTCATCCAAGGTGGTCTCCGTTTGAATCGAACCCTTTAGCTGTTCAACGATATTGCCCTTAACAACATCCATGCCTACCCCTCTACCCGAAACATCTGTAATAATGTCACTGGTGCTGAACCCGGGCTCGAAGATCAAGTTTGCAATTTCTGCATCGGACATATTCGACAGCTCTTCTTCGTGCCGCAGGTTCCTTTGTATTGCTTTTTCTTTGATGCTTTCAATGGGGATGCCACCCCCGTCATCAGAAATTTCTATGTGAACATTTCCTCCCTCGTACCCGGCTGAGACTTTTATAGTTCCTTTTCTTGGCTTGCCTTTTTTTTCTCGATCTTCCGGTTTTTCTATGCCGTGATCCACCGAATTTCGGATCATGTGAAGTAGGGGATCTCCAATTTTCTCTATCACACGCTTATCCATTTCTGTGTCAACACCTTCAAGAATAAAATCGATTTCTTTCCCTGAAGATAAAGAAAGGTCGCGCACCAGTCGTGGAAAGGTTTCAACGGCGCTCGATAAAGGCATCATTCTCAACTGCAAGACTTTTTCTCGAAGGCCTTCTGTGAGTAAGCCGTGAATGTTCAGCACGTCCCGCATGTTTGATGAGTGCTTTTTTATTTTTGAATGAAGAAGTTTTGCAATTTCTGCGCTGGATGTTGGGGAAGTGCTCCTATTTTTGGGAGATGCTTTTTCAGAATTTTTAGAGACGTCCATGTGCTTTTTTGAAATTTTAAGTATTTCTTCCAGATCAGATAATCCCTGTTTCATCCTCGCGTGATTGGATAAAATTTCCCCCATGACTTTTATGGAATCGTCTAGTTTCTGAGCCTGAACCTTAATCTGTTCTTCAGGAACCTGGATTTCGGATATCTTTTTTGAAGGTTTATTCTCGATAGATGGACTTTGTGGTCTTGTGGTTTCTTTTTTCTCAGGTGTCTCAATGAGTTTCCCTTCAAGTGCCCGTTCGAGTTCAGTACAAATACCGTGCTCATCTTTAATATCTGCCTGACCCGCTACGGTTTTCTCCACCATTTCAGACATTGTATCCACAGCTCGGAAGAGCAATGAAAACATTTCTTTGGAAGGAAGTATTTTTTTATTCCTTAAAGTATCGAGAACGTCTTCCAATTTATGGGCAACATCAGAGATGTAAGATAATTGCAGAATGCGAGCAGAACCTTTAATGGTGTGAGCAGATCGAAAGACCTGGTTTAAAAGATCAAAGTTCTCGGTATCTTTTTCATATTCCAAGAGCGAGGTATTGATTTTGGAAATGTGATCGCCTGCTTCTTCAGCGAATTTTCCAATAAATTTGCTTATATCAAATGCCATATTAAACTTTGTTTGTTCGTTGTTTTAGACTTTCCAAATTATGCTCAAACAGGTGAGCCAATTGTTCCTGGTTGCAGGCTAAAGGGAAATAAGAAAGGTTTCTTTTCTCGACACCACTTTTCATGAGATGCTTCAAGGCTAAAGAATACTCTCGATACGCGCCTTTAATGTCGTCTTCTAAATTATACAGTTCAGCTAGGTACATATGTGCTGTCCAGCATGAAGGCTGGATGAAAGATACGCTTTTAAACCATTTAACTGCATCTTTATAATTATCTTCCATGCGTGCTACGATTCCTGATAAAAGCCGCGCTTCCAGATTCCATTCATCCAGCGCTACTACATTTTGGCAACGCTCCTTAGCTTTTTCGAGTTGTTGCAGGTTGATGTAGATGGTGGCGCAAAGATTTTGCGCTTCAATATTTGCGGGTTCCAAAGCTAACAGAGCCTCTAGATATGAAAAAGATTTTTCATAATTCTTTTTTATGGCGTACTCCAGTCCTCGCTCAAACAAATACGATGGGTTTTTATCTTTATCAAAAAGTGGTTTTGGAGCGGTTGGGATTTTTCGATTCTCCAAAGCGGACGACCTTGGTACTTCATTTCGTTTGATTTTAGGGAGTGTTTTTTGTGGGATTTGTTTCACGACATTCTTTTTTATGTAAAAAAAATGGCCATCAATTTCCTCAAGAACCAATCCTTCCAAGCCGTGTGAAAAGGTTTCTGTTGAACTTAAAATGAGGTGTCCATTGTCATTGAGTGCTTTTCTTAAATTATTTAAAATCAGCTTTTTGGTTTGTTGTGAAAAATAAATCGATACGTTTCTATAAAAAATTATATCAACGTTACATAATTCTTTTGGAAAATGAGATTGTGACAGATTCACGTGAAAAAATTGAACGGCACCTTTGATTAAAAGATTTAATTTGTAATTGCCCTGCTCTGTTTTTTGAAAATGTTTTCCTCGGTACGCTGTACCATCATCTCGGAAGGAGTTAGAGCGAAATTCTCCGTTTTTTGCAGCGCGAAGTACCGTTTGGTTAATGTCAAAACCGAAGATCGAGACGGTATCAAAAATATCCATCCCATATCTATCTGCCAGGGCAATGGCTAGCGAGTAAGGTTCTTCACCGGTGGAGCATCCCGCGCTGACGATTTTTATAGCCTTCTTTCTTTTAAGAATATCGGGAATCAAATGATCGATACAGATTTGGAAGTGGGATCGTTCTCGAAAGAAATAAGTTTCATTGTTGGTTAAAAGATCTGTCAGGTTTTGAATTTCTTCAGGACTATTCAGCAGGCAGTTAAAATACTGCTCAGAGTTTTCGAGATGTTTTGTTGTCATGCGCTTATAAATAGCGGCTGACAGGTTAGGTGAGTTATTTGACTCAACAATCAACCCGCAATTTTTGTTTATTATATTTACAAAAGGGGTGAGTTCCATGCCATGTGTTTTCTTTCCCGTATAAAATTCAGAAGAAAGCCTGATTGTTTGACAGTTGAATCAAGAAACCACTGATATCATCGAGAGGTAAAATATTGTCAATGCATTCTTTTTCTATTGCCACGCGAGGCATTCCGAAGATGGCGGAAGATTCTTCATTCTGAGCAATGGTTTTCCCGCCTGTCTCTCTAATTTTTTGCATCCCTTCTACTCCATCCGAGCCCATGCCAGTTAGTATGATCCCAACGCTTTTGTCACCGAAGGCGTCAGCGACCGATGCTAGTAAGCGGTTGCATGAGGGAAGGTGAATTTCTCCAGATTCAGGCTCGATGAGCTTGATCCGGCCGAAGCTGTCAACAGTCATGTGCTTGTTCCCAGGTGAGATGTAAACATGTCCTGTTTCTGGTAGTTCTCCTCCTTGACCTCTTAGTATTTTCAAGGGGCTGACACCATTTAAAAATTCAACCAGACTGTCCACAAATTCTGCATCAATATGTTGTGAGACCAAAATGGGAAAAGGAAAAAATGGTGGCAAATGAGAAAGGATAGTGCTCAGTGCTTTCGGCCCCCCTGTGGAACAGGCTATAGATATGATGTAGTCAAATTGAGAGGCATCGGTCGCTTTTTTGTCTTGTTCTTTTTCAGGTTTTGCTTCAACGTGGTGGATTACTTTAACTTTGGAAAGTAGTTTTACTTTTTCGACCAACTCACTGGCTTTTTCAGGTTGTAGCCAGGATTTTGGCAATACCTCCAAGGCACCATGTGTCAAGGCTACAAAAGCCACCTTGGAATCCGTGACATCTGAAATGACCAAAATAGGGATCGGGCTTTTTACCATTATTTTTTTAATGGCTTCCAAACCATCCATTTCAGGCATTGAAATATCCATGGTAATAAAATCTGGATTTTCTGTTCCCACAAGTTCGATGGCTTCGAAACCATTATTAGCGGTTCCAACAACCTCAATGCCCTTCTCAGAATCAAGAATCACGGTTAGAACTTCTTGTGTCAGCGGGCTGTCATCAACAACAAGAACTTTAATGGGAGACATTATATATTTCCTGAGTGATGGATAGTTTATTGTAGGTCAATTAAAAAAACGATTTGTTGGTCAATCAAAGTTGTCCCCCATATTCGAGTCTGGCAAAACAATTTGAGCAGGTCAGGCAAAGGTTTAATGGAATCTATCGAGACATGACAAATCTCTTGCACTTGGTCAACGAGAATGCCCGAAGCAACCAACCCTTTTGGCAATAAAACTTTTGGTGAAATATAGTCTATCTTTAAACCTCCAAGCCTAAATTCGTCTTCAAACCGTGTGGTTTTACATTCGCGTTGTTTAGCTTGGTCCAACTCGATTAATTCATGTATTTCATCCAGATCGACCCCAAAACGTGACTGGTTTATGCGAAAAGTTAATACCTCAATATCTTTTGTTTTGATAGTTTCGCTTGTGTGCATAACCTTACTGGGGGCGCGCCCAATTTTCACAACTGGAATTTAGTTTGTGGAAATATTTTTAAAAATTTCCTTCGCATTCAAAACGGTAACACTTTTTCCTTTGTATTCTGTTTCACCAATAACAAACTGCTTTATCTTGTCATTTAGAGAAGTCAGTGGAGGTTGAATGGAGTCTTCCGGGAAATCCATTACATCTTCTACTGTGTTTACGAGAACCCCCGATCTGACTCCCGCTCCTTCGGCAATAATTATATTTTTGCTACTGCCTGCTCCTTGTTCAGGCAATCCAAGAAAACCGTTGATGTCGATAACAGATTCAATGTCCCCTCGGACATTTATGACTCCTAAAATATAATCTGGAACCCCTGGTACCGCATTGATTTTTCCAGTAGGCAAAATCTCTTTAATTGATTCTCTCCCAAATGCATAGTAGCCGTTTTGTAAGGTGAAGATAACCAGCTTGATAGAAACCACATTGACATCTGCAATCGCAGTTTCATTTTGCTTTGCTTCAACAATTTCTAATATTTCCTGACTTTTCTTTTTTTTCAACATGTGCTGATATATTTTCTATTGCGGTGCCTGCAGTGAGCGTGTCCCTGAGTTCCTCATGAGGGCAGCATCGCGCTTTTTAAAAAAGGGCGAAGATTCTGAATGGCACAGATAAGAGCTGATTTTTGAGTTACTTATTATAATCTCAAAATTTAAGGAATAAAAAATAAATTGCCAATCGAATTAATAACAACCGTTATCTTCTTTCAAATGGTTTTATTTAATCGAATCCATAGATCTTGTAAGAAATTGATTTTATATGGGGTAAAGTTTTTTTAGGAGCGGAAGAGAGTGTTTTTTACTTTAATTACTTTATGTGGTTGGAAAAGGCGGGAATTCAAAGTTGTTGTGGAAAGATCAGTAAAGAATTTTTCTGATTTTCATATGCAGACTGTCTGGGGTTGAGGGTTTGACGATAAAATCCAATGCGCCAAGGTTTAATGCTTCCTGATTTTTTTCGGGGTCGTCGTGAACGGTGAGAATTAAAAATGGGATGTATTTTAGTTTGGCATTATCTTTTACTGCTTTTAATAATTCCAATCCGTCCATTTCAGGCATTTCCCAATCAGACACAATAAGATCAACCGGATTATTTTCCATGTGGTTTAGAGCTTCTATTCCATTTGCCGCCCCTGTTATTTTTTCAAATCCGATTTGTTGTAATTGAACGATACAAATTTCCTTTTGCAGTTCTGAATCTTCAACAATCAGGATATTCCTGATCCCACGTTTGAAAATAACCTCAATGCTTTCTTTAAGATCACTTGGAGAAGAAGGCTTGACAATGTAGTCAACGGCTCCATAAACCATGGCTTCGCGGTTTTTATCTTCATTATCGTGGACAGTCAGGAAAATAAATGGAGTGTTTTGCAGATCAGAATCTTTCTTTAAGGACTTCAATAGCTCCAGTCCATCCATTTTGGGCATATCCCAATCTGACAATATTAAATCAACACTATTGTTTCTTATAGTTTCTAGTGCTTCGACTCCATCTCCAGCCTCAAAGATATTTGTAAACCCTATTTCCTTGAGTTGCTCAACACAAACTGCTCTTTGAACAGCAGAGTCTTCAACCACTAAAATTTTTTTATCTACTTCCATTTGCTTCCCATTTAAATTTTTAGGTATGCCGTTGGTTTAATTTAAGTTCGGATATTATCAGCATCTCAAAAAAAATACCAACAGTAAAAGGTATCAAGTAGGTAATGAAAAGGGCGGTACACCGGATGAAAATTTGAAAAACCGTATTTTATGGAATCATGAAATGATGTTCAGAAGGTTACCCGAAGATGGATTGCTGGAGGCTGAGAACTGATTTTTTATGCGCTTTGAAAATGCAGATTCTTCAGGAGATATGTCATTTGTTGACTCTTGGTTTTCGTTACGTATATTAGCTTCCTTTGTATTTGCCTGGCTTGTGTTTGTTTCTGTAGTGGAACTTTCTTCAGTATCTTCTTCGCGGGCTTCTTTTCTTTCTTCGGTTTTCTCGGCTTGAATTTGCTGTCTAGCTTGAGCTTCGAGCTGTGCAGCCTGTGCTGCCACTTGCCTGTCTTGCCCCGAAGGCTCTCTTGGAGCAAGAGCCGCTCTTTTTATTGTTTGTGCTTTACGAACGGTTGCTTCGGGATCTCCCGGAACAGGAGAACTGTCTATCGAAACCTCACCCCCTATTGCATATTGACGACCATCGGGTCCGGTTTCATACTCATAGGTAGGAGCACCATTTGCATACGGTCCTGCTGCAGCAAGATGAGCTGCCTCATGTGCGCGAACTTCTGCGTCTCTAGCCTTCAATTGATTTAAAATGCGGCGTTCTTCTTCGGTGAGTTGCTGTTCGGTTTTAGGACCAGGATTTTGAGAGTTTGAACCTTCCTCGCTCTCGCTTTCCGTTGCTAAATTATTTTCTACGCTGGAATTTCCAGAACTGGAATTTCCAGAACTAGAACTTTCAGAGCTGGAGTTTTCGGCAAGTTCTAAGGATGCTTGCGAAAGGTTGACTCTGTCCTGGGCTATGTCTTCCTGAAGAGCCTCTTGCCTTTCTTCTTCTTCGCAATCCTCACAACGTCCTGGGCTTCTTACGAATGTGATTTGAGGACGTGCTTGAATTATTTGAGCTTCCATGTCAAATCTCCAATTTTTGGCATACCTCTACGTGGTGGTCTCTTCGGCAGAAAACTTGAAAACTTTAGCCTCGAATCAAAAAAAATGAAATTTTTGTGCTTTTTTTAGTTTATTTGAGGGAAAAGGTATTTAACCAATTGAATTTATTTAACTTAATATTATTTATATCCAGGATCCTGTAAATTCTAGTATTCATTGTTTCTCGCCAGCCCAAAACAAAAAACCAGTCGGTTTTCTTGACATGGATATGCATTCTGATATATAACGATAACATCGCTATATAATTATATACATAACGATGGTGCGTATGACCTTGGTCAAAAAAAATCCAGGAATAGTTTCAATCCTGTTACTAACTTTTTTTCTATTTCATAGTTTCGATGTATGGGCTGATGAGTTACGGGTTGCTGTGGCCTCCAACTTTCTATTGCCTGTAAAAGAGTTGTCGAGGAAATTTGAAGAAACCACCACAAATAGAGTTGCCTTGATTTCGGCTTCGACCGGCAAGCTTTATGCTCAGATAAAGCAGGGAGCTCCTTTCGATATTTTGTTGGCAGCGGATTCCCTTCGCCCCAAACTTTTGGAGAAAGAAGGGATAGGTGTTCCAGGGTCCCGTTTCACTTATGCAGTAGGCAGGTTGGCTCTATGGAGTGCCGACAACACACTTTTCTTGAGAAATGATTTGCAGGTTTTAAATCAAAAAAATTTCCGATACCTGGCAATCGCAAATCCCAAAACAGCTCCTTATGGAAAAGCGGCCGAGCAGGTTCTCAGGAAAAAGGGATTTTGGGATCAGCTTCAAACAAGACTGGTTCGCGGGGAAAATATCTCTCAAACCTTTCAATTTTTGGTAACGGGAAATGCAGATATAGGTTTCATTGCCCTATCCCAGTTAAAGAGAAATCAAGGGCAACTCAAGGGTTACTCTTGGGTAGTTCCTGCTGAATGGCACAACCCTATTCGGCAGCAAGCCATATTATTAAAACGAGCAAAGACAAATAAAGCCGCAAAGGAATTTTTAAATTTTATTAAAAGTAACCGAGTGCAGAAAATTATTGAAAGCTATGGCTACTCTCTCGAACATTTATAAAGAGAACCAATGGATATAAGCTCTTCAGGTCCAATATGGCTAACCTTACAGCTTGCAAGTGTGACGGTGATGATCCTATTGGCTATTGGAACTCCTATAGCCTGGTGGTTGGCGCATACCCGCTCCAAAATGCGTGTTGGAATAGAAGCCGTTGTGGCATTGCCTTTGGTGCTGCCACCAACTGTGTTGGGATTTTATTTATTGATCCTACTGGGCCCTAATGGTTGGATAGGTGGCCCGTTAAAAACATTAACCGGTTCCCCACTTTCTTTCACCTTTACAGGATTGGTTTTTGCTTCAACTCTTTACTCACTGCCATTTGTTGTGCAGCCTTTGCAAAGCAATTTTGAATCGATTGGAAGTACTCCTATGGAAACCGCCGCTTCATTGGGAGCATCGAGATGGGATGCATTTTTTTCGGTAATACTTCCCCTGTCCCGGCGCGGTTACCTCACCGCAACAGTTTTAGGGTTTGCCCACACTCTGGGAGAATTTGGTGTGGTATTGATGGTCGGAGGAAATATTCCAGGAAAAACAAAAGTCATCTCCATTGAAATTTATGATCGCGTTGAAGTTTTAGAATACACACAGGCGCATATTCTTTCAGCCGGACTGCTATTGTTTTCTTTTATCATTCTGCTCACGGTTTATTCCATTAACAAAAAATTACCGGTGCATATTTCATGACGGATTTTTTGAAAGCTACTTTTAAAGTCGATTATCCAGAATTTGGTCTCGATGTAGATTTGAAGCTTCCTGCATCGGGCATCACGGTTGTATTCGGTCCGTCAGGCTCTGGCAAGACCACTTTGCTTCGGTGCCTGGCGGGTTTGGAAAAATCTGGAACAATGGAAATTGCAGGAGAGGTTTGGCAAAACGAGAATATTTTCATTCCAGTAAATCAACGGGCGATCGGCATGGTTTTTCAGGACTCTCGCCTTTTCCCACATTTAAATGTTCGTGATAATTTATTGTATGGATATAAACGTACCCCTGTTGATTTTCGGAGATTGCACCTGGAAGAAGTGATTCATGTTCTGGCATTGGAAAATTTATTGGAACGCGGCATCGAAAAATTATCGGGTGGAGAAAAGCAACGAGTTGCTTTGGGCCGGGCTCTGCTCACCAGTCCAAAACTTCTTCTAATGGATGAACCTCTCGCCGCGTTAGATGCTCAGAGGAAAACCGAGATCATTCCATTTATTCGAAAAATCGAAAAAGAACTTTCCATTCCCATTATTTATGTCACTCATTCAATGAGCGAGGTTTTGCAGCTTGTAGATACGATGGTAATTCTGAAAGAGGGAAAGGTTGTAAAATGGGGGCCGGTAGAAAAAGTTTTCGCCGATATTCAATTACGCGATGCCATTGGAGATCAGCATTCGGGTGCGGTCCTAGACACCACCGTTTTGGAGCACGATACCGAGTTCGGTATCACTCGTCTCGACTTTATGGGGCAGGAGTTGAGCGTCCCTCTTCAAAATATTCCTCAGGGGCAAGGGCTTCGAGTCCACATCCATTCCAAAGATGTAAGTCTTGCAACCCAACCGCCTGATGGATTGACCAGCGTGCTCAATATCTTAAAAACCAAAGTTAAAAAGATTGGCGAGAATGAAGGGTACTCAGTAGATATAGAACTAGATGCAGGTCGTCCACTACTTGCCACGATCACTCGAAAGTCTTTATCAAATCTGAATTTGCAAATAGGGCAACCTATTTATGCCTTTATAAAAGCCATCAGAATGGTTCATGATAGCGAAAGAGTTTAACTTTATCGGAGTCCAAGGTCCCTTACGGCACGCACACCGCCATTTGTGCATTTATCCAAGGTGCGAACAAAGGCCATGCCCGTAACAAAATAAGCTGTGCGAGCGCAACACTCCCCGTGTTCTGATGACCAGTACCAGTAGGCCGCACCGTCTGCAAACAAATCCGATAAAGCCAAAGGATGTTCCGGATCATGATCCATAGCCATTACGTTGGACTCGGTGTTATCGTAAATTTCTCCATACTCGCGAACCAGCGGAATTCTCCAATCGGTATACCCACCTGTTTTCAGATTGTCCACATAGCTTTTTGATTCGTACCAGTTCAAACATTTTCCAAGATCGGCAAAGCTGTCCTTTTTGGTCCACATGAGTTTCGACTTGGTTTCCGTAATCGTTCCATCGCCGTTATCTACTAGATTGAGCCTGGAAGGAATTGGCGGGGGTGGCACATAGGGGGGTGCTACATAAGGTTCTCGTTCTGCCCAAGTCGTCTTAGGTGGCGAGAAAAAAACGATGAACAAGGGTAAAATTAAAAACAGTCGCAACAAAAGAGTGATCATTGTTTTCATACCCAAAAAAGAACGCTGTCTGGTTTATGACGCAGTTTCTCGAATGGTTTTCAGCGGTTTATCATTTATAACATCAAGACTGCTCAAAATTCCCGTGATAACGGTGAGCAATACACCAAAACAAAATGCCCAAGCAATAATCCCGGGTTGCCAATGCCAGGCAGATTTGATCATGTATTTCATGATGGCCCAGGAGAATCCTTGCGCGAGTAGTATGCCCACCAACGCCGCGATGATTCCCAAGGTTGCATATTCAAACCCGAGAATAGAAGCCACCATCTTTCTTCTTGCCCCGAGTATTTTTAATACTGCTGATTCGCGCAAGCGTCGATACTTAGTCGAAGCTATTGACCCAGAGAGAATGAACAACCCGGATGCAATGGCGAATCCAGACATAAAATCGACTAGGGTTGTCAACTTAGATACGGTGGATTCAATGGTATTAACAATGTCGCGTGTGCTGAGGGCGGTGATGTTTGGCAATGCTTTAACTACGGCGTGTTGAAGCTGCAATTCTTTTTCATCGGGAACATGCACGGTGGCGACATAGGTAAGAGGGGCCTCCGCGAGTGCACCAGGTGAAAAAATCATATAAAAATTGGTTCGCATATTTCGCCAGTTCACGCTACGGATGCTTGTGACTTTTGCGGAGACAGGAATACCTTGAATTTCTATAGTCAACTGCGATCCGATTTTTGCATCTAATCTTTTTGCTGCATCTTGTTCGAGGGAAACTTCTGCGTTATCTGCCCGTTCTTCATCCCACCACTGGCCTTCGACAATTTTATTATCTTTAGGGGGTGGCCCTGCCATAAAAGTCATTGCGAATTCACGATTGATGAACCATTCTTCCCTTTGTTTGTCCTTGTATTTCCAGTTAGCAATAAGCTGATCGTCTATGCTATATAACCGTGATCGCACCAACGGGGTCAAGCTGCGCTCAGCTTCTGGCGCAATTTGATCGAGCACCTTGCTGAACGTTTCTTTTTGGTCTTTTTGTATGTCGATGAAAAAATAATTAGGCGGTTTCATTTCTGTGTTTTTATTCAACATGGCTAGTGTATCCATTTGCACCAGTCTTACGGTGAGAATCAGCATGATGCCCATTCCCAGACAGGTAATGATTGATACGGCCTGATTGTTGGGACGTTTGAGATTGGATATTCCATATTTTCTTGCAAGGGAACTCGACTGTGGCAACATCTTGAGTAATTTAAGAAGTAGCACCGAAGCCAGCATAAACACAGCAATTGAAATTCCCAGCGCGGCGAGAAATATCAGTCCGCGTTTCAAAGACCCCGCCTGCCAGCAGATCATGGCTGCAAGGCCGATGCTCAAGGTTAGTCCCGCTAGCCAGCGGTCTTTGCGACTGCCAGAGGTAAGCTCTTCTTCCTCGAAGTTACGGCGAAACAGTCGCAGGGGGCGCGTACGCACAGCGCGCAATAAAGGCCATAGGCAAAACAGAAGTGTGGTTGCAACGCCGAGTAGCAAAGACTGTAAAGAAGGCGTCCAGTAAAAAACAGGATCGAGTTTATAATTGATCAGTCCTTCCATTTTAGCGGGTAACAAATAAGTAAGAAAAAAACCGAGAGCGACTCCCAGCAAACTGCCAGCTAGCCCCACCAAACGGGACTGTAATAAATAAACCTTGAACAGGGTACGAGAAGATGCGCCGAGACAGTTCATGATTGCCACAGTGTCGAGTTTTTGCGCCATGAAAGTTCGAACGATCATAGCAACCCCGATACCCCCCATAAGAAGTGCGATGACACCTAACGCGCCGAGGTATTGCCCCATTCGATCAATGGAACTGGAAAGCGAAGATTGCACATCTTTATAAGTTCTGAGGGAGATGGTTTTATCTGGCAAGCCTCGCTCTAAAAGTGCCAAGGCTTTTTCCAGTTCGATGGTGTTCGGGAGTTTTATCAAAGTGCGATGTTTGATCCGACTACCAGGTTGGATCAAATTGGCATTATCCAAAGAGGCTCGGGAGATGAATAGCCGGGGACCGATACTAAAAGCGCGAGAAATGCGGTCGGGCTCGGACAGCACAATGCCTGTGATTTTTAATTTTGTTTTTCCCAGAGTGAACTCATCGCCAAGGCTCAATCCTGTTTTTATAAGGAAAGAAGGTTCGACCACCGCACCGTTGCCTGAAAGCAACGCTTGCAAGGGTTGGTTCGGGTCACTCTTGAATTCTCCGTAAAAAGGATATTGAGCGCCGACCAAGGGAATAGATTTTAGCTCAGTTATTAGTGAACCGGATTTTTCTGGCGAATCTGGATTTTTAATTTGCGCCATGCCGTGCAGTTCTTTTAAAAATAAAAACTGCGTTCCCAAGGGTAAGATTTTTTTCTGGTAGGAGATATCATCCTCACCTTGCTTCCAACTGCCTTTAATGACGATGTCGGCGGCGAGGAGTCCTTTGGATTGCCCTTGAATGGTTTCCTGCACCATGTTGGAAAAACTTTTAACTGTCATCACGGCACCCACACCAACGGCAATGCAAAGAATAAAGAAGAACATTCGCTTCCACGCGCCACGCGACTCGGCCAACATGAGCGAGATCAGTTGGGTGAAATTGAGTTGACTCATAGTTCTGCTATATTTCGGTCGGCAATGATTTGTCCGTCTTCCAAGGTCAAGATGCGCTGGCTTTCATCGGCGACTTGAGTTTCATGGGTGACGAGAACGATGGTGGCTCCCTTTACTCGATGCAGTTCCTTTAATAATTCTATAATTCGGTCACTGTTTTTTGAATCGAGATTGCCAGTGGGTTCATCGGCAAGAATGATCTCGGGATCATTGACAAATGCGCGTGCCAGAGAAAGGCGTTGTTGCTCGCCGCCAGATAATTGTGCTGGGTAATGGTGTTGTCTATCCCCCAACCCTACTGTGCCTAACAGGTCTATAGATTTTTTTGTCGCACCGGGTGTGCCATTGAGCTCTACGGAGAGTACGACATTTTCCAAAGCCGTCAGGGTTGGGATGAGATGAAAGTTTTGGAAGATGAAGCCGAATCGTTTTCCACGAAGTAAGGCCAGTTCGTCTTCATCGAGTTTCGTGATATCCTGCCCGTCTATAGCGATGGTTCCACCTGTTGGAGTATCGAGCCCGGCAATCAGGCTGAGCAGAGTAGTTTTGCCGCTGCCCGAATGACCCGTAATGGCGATGAACTGTCCCGTCGGGATAGTGAGATCAATGGATTTCAGAATCTCTACTTTATGACCGCCACCGTGCAGGGTTTTTATCAATCCAGATATTTTTATCAAAGCTTGGTAACATTTGGGGTTAATGATTAGAATTCATTGTATTAGTATTACAAAATTATGCGAAATATTTTATTAAACCAAATTACGGGTTATGTTTTAGTGGGATTGCTAATGCTTGCAGGTGAGGTATTTGCAACCGACACAGCACAGGAGAAAATCGTGGTTCTTGCATTAGGAGATAGTTTGACTGCTGGATTTGGTGTAGACGCTGAAGAGAATTTCCCTTCACGTCTACAGGTAAAAATCGATAACGCTGGCTTGGCGTATAAAGTGGTCAATGCAGGTGTGAGCGGGGACACCACTGCGGGAGGTGTGCGCCGTATCAACTGGTTGATGAAACACAAACCGCAGATCGTCATCCTTGCTTTGGGTGCCAATGATGGATTGAGAGGACTTTCGACAGACGAAATGCGTTCCAACCTTGAAACCATGATCCGCATTTCTCAGGAACACGGTGCCCGTGTTTTGTTGGCGGGTATGAAAGCCTTGCCCAACTATGGCGAGGACTATATTTTAAATTTTGAGTCGGTCTACCCGGAACTGGCTAAAAAATATGACTTGGTTTATCTTCCGTTCTTGCTGGAAGGCGTTGCAGGTGTCAGGGAATATACGCGGCCGGATGGACTGCACCCTACCGGTTCCGGTTATAAAATCATAGCTGATCTAGTTTGGCAATATCTTCACCCGATGCTGAAGGAAAAATAGCTAAGGTTTCATCCACTGCATCAGTTTTTCGTAGCAAATTCCTGATTGTAAAACTTTCAAGGCAACATCAAATCCTTCCTGTGGGGTTTTGAAAATATCTGACAGGTTGCTCAGGCACGCAGCTTGACTGGCAATTTGTATAGCTGCTGGTCCCTTCCCGCTTTTTATAGCACTCTCTCCCATATCAGCAATGGTTTCGCGTTTAGACTCTATTTCTTTGAGTGCTTCATGAGACTCCATAACTTGTCTAGCGGTTTTTTCCTGATACATTTCTGAATATTTTAGCGTGCGAGGTTGAGCTTCGCTGTCTCCATTCTGAATAAAAACTTTCGCTTCTTTATGCACGCCGAATAGAGTGGTGCCTTCCATTCCGTTGCCGACAATGACCCGATCGAACAGGCTGCGTTTCCCAATTTCCGTTAAGGACACTTCGTAA
>JAJDBA010000296.1 GCA_029261675.1 Nitrospinaceae bacterium | reverse complement strand
CCATATTACTGATCACTCACGACATGGGCATCGCAAACCAAATGGCCGATGACCTTTGTATTATGTATGGGGGACGCATCGCCGAATATGGCAGCCGCGAACAGATTTTTAAAAATATGTCTCACCCCTATACAAAGCTTCTGTTCAGTTCCATCCCAAAACTGGAAAAACCTGAATTTCTTTTGGATACGGTACCGGGATTAGTCCCCTCGGCAACCGAATATGCTGAAGGGTGTCGTTTTGCAAATCGTTGTCCGGCAGTAATGGATATTTGTAAAAAGGAAAGCACAGTATATTCCCCTTCTTCAGGACATCAGGTTACTTGTCATCTATTAGACAAGGGAATAAATTCAAAATGGGATCTGAAAGATCAGAAAACATCCATTAACAAACGCACTCCAGGCACTCAACCTTTAATTACTATTAAAAACTTAAAAACTTACTTCCCGATACGAAAAGGAATTTTTCTTCGCACCGTCAACCACATCCGGGCTGTAGATGATATCAATTTGGAAATAGCCAAAGGTTCGACCATTGCCCTGGTGGGAGAATCTGGATGCGGCAAAACCACATTGGGGGAATCTATATTAAAATTAAATTCCCATACCCAGGGGGAAGTAGAATTTTTGGGTCAGAACATAATGCAATTAACCGGGAATGACTTGAAGCAATTTCGCAAACATATGCAAATGGTATTTCAAGATCCGTTCGGCTCCCTCCAACCCAGAATGACCATTGAAGCGATTATTGCAGAAGGATTGGAAATTCATTACCCAAACTTGTCTCAAACAGAAAAGACAGAAAAAATTACAACTGTCATGCAAGAGGTAGGATTGAGTCCATCCGTATTAGAACGCTACCCGCACGAATTCTCAGGAGGCCAACGTCAGCGTATTGCCATAGCAAGAGCATTGATTCTTGAACCCAAATTCATGGTATTAGACGAACCCACCAGTGCTCTTGATGTTTCTGTACAAGCACAGGTATTGAATTTGCTCAAAGACCTGCAGGCAAAACGGAACCTAACTTATTTGTTCATCAGTCATAATTTGAGCGTGGTGAGATATCTTGCGGATACGGTTGCCATCATGTATCTGGGGAGAATCGTCGAACAAGCTCCTGTGGAAACTTTATTTAATAATCCCAAGCACCCTTATACAATATCCCTTCTGAATTCAGTTCCTGATTTAGGAGAACAAAAACCTTTTGAGCCATTGACCGGGGATGTCCCCTCGCCTTTACACCCACCTGCAGCTTGTCATTTTCACCCGCGCTGCCCAATTTACCTGAAAGAAGAGCCCGGCTCTTTATTAGCCAAAAAATGCACTACGAAATACCCTGAAATTTCAGGAGATAAGAATTGCTTCGTGCGATGTCACGCCAACGAATAAAAGTTTACAATAAAATTTAAATTTAATCTGGATCTAATCAGTTGAAATATAAGGTACTATAGCTTCTATAGAATTCGAGGAATTTGTACTCACAAAACCTCTTCTTCGATCATCTTGAATCCATGAGTGTTCCACACTTCTCCTTTACAGTCACACCAAAAAAAAGATATATTTACGCTCCATTCTTCGGGGAAATGGTTTCTACTTATTAATTATAGGTTAACCAAAATGAAAAAAACCATTGCTCTGTTCATATCCTTGGCGTTTCTTAGCGTAATTCCCTCTGCTCATTCTCAGGAAACAAAAGAAGAAAAGACGATTACCACTCTACAATCAGCACTCGAAAAAGCCCCGGGCAATCTCAATCTTCTTTCAGAACTCGGCCTAGCCTATTTAAAAAGCGAAAAATATCAGCAAGCGATTGAGCCCCTTGAAAAATCTATACAGCTTCGGAATAATGATTCGAAAACTCATCTTCATTTGGCACTTGCATACGGAGCTGTTGGTAGACATCCTGAAAAACTTAGAGAATTGCAGGAGGCTGTGCGATTAGCCCCCGATATGGCTGAAGCCAATTTCAAACTCGCCTTGGCATATGCTGCCAACAAACGACATCAGGAAGCCAGCCAGTATTACAAAAAAGCCATTAAGCTGACTCCCGAATATCAGGAAGCCCACTATTTTCTTTCGCTATCCTATTTCTTGACCAACCGCTATAAAGAGGCCCTAACTTCTATTAAAGAATCTATCCGGCTCGATCCCAGCAATGCGGAAGCCCATTACGCACTGGGGCAAATTTATATGAAATTGGGACGGTTCAATCAGGCCATAACTCCTCTTCAGACAGCAATGCGCATCCAACCTGAGCTACCGCAAATAAAATCTCAAAACTCAAACCGCAGTTCCAAAAACAAATAGTCTCCCCTTTATTACGATAAAACCTTTGTAAGGCTTTCCTATTAAGCGCGACTTAGATGCAAGCAGATTGAAGTTTTGTTATCATAAAATTACTTTCACTTATTTTGCGTACCCTGAAAGAGGATTGAAAAATGAATAAACTTTATGCCGCATTTATATTATTTATAAGCGTGTTCCTTCTTGCAAAATTTCTTCCCGAAAACACGAATAACATTTCATATAAAAGCACAGAGGTCGTCCGCACTCAAATAGCTTCAGAAAAAGAAGAAGTTGCCATCTTGGCAGGGGGTTGTTTCTGGTGCATGGAACACCCCTTTGAAGATCTTCCCGGTGTTTATCAAGCCCTATCCGGCTACACGGGAGGCAAAAAGAAGAACCCCACTTATAAGGAAGTTGCATCTGGTCAAACACGACATGTTGAAGCGGTAGAGATTCATTTTAATCCCAAGAAAATTTCTTATGAAGACATTCTAGAGATTTTCTGGAGGAATATTAATCCCACTGATAATGGCGGGCAGTTCGTTGACCGCGGGGCGCAGTACCGCACCGGAATTTTTTATACGAGTGAAGAACAAAAAGAAATAGCGGAAGAATCTAAAAACAAACTAAAAAAAAGCGGAAGATTTAAAAAACCAATTGTAACCCCAGTTATCGAAGCTTCCGTTTTCTACCGAGCAGAAGAATATCATCAGGATTTTTTCAAGAAGAGCTATATCCGCTACAAAGTTTACCGTGCAGGTTCAGGTCGCGATGAATATATCAACAGGATCTGGGGAGATGACAAAGAGTACAAAATATCCAAAACCGATCTCACAGAATCTCCTAGGATAATCACAGTCGGTGCCAAGAGCCAATCACTCGACAAACTCAGCAAGTTGGAGTATTACGTCACACAGAAAAACGGTACAGAGCCTCCCTTCAGAAATAAGTTTTGGGACAACAAGCGCGCAGGTATTTATGTAGATGTCGTTTCTGGTGAGCCTTTATTCAGTTCAAAAGACAAATTCAAGTCCAATACCGGTTGGCCTTCTTTCACAAGACCTCTGGTGCCAGAAAATGTTGTTAGTCTGACCGACAAGACCTTAGGTATGACGCGCACAGAAGTAAGATCTGCAAATGCAGATTCGCATCTCGGCCATCTATTTAACGATGGGCCAAAGCCTACCGGAAAAAGGTACTGCATCAACTCTGCTGCACTGAGATTCATTCCGGTTAATAAATTGGGGGAAGAAGGTCTGGCTGATTTTCTTCCCATGTTCGATCCCGATGGTATTTAGGTATGTGGCATTTGTATCTGATAAGAACAAAACTGGGACATCTATACACAGGCATCACACAGGACGTGCAAAGAAGGTTCAAGGAGCATCAAGAAGGAGGTGTAAAAGCAGCCAAGTCTTTAAAAGGAAAAAACCCTCTGGAACTTGTATACCACGAGAAAATCGGTAGCCACTCACTGGCTTTAAAAACGGAGGCGGCCATAAAAAAATGGCCTAAAGAAAAAAAGGAGTCGCTCGTCAGAAAAGAAATTTCATTAACGGTCTAATTCAAAAATCAGTAAGCAAACCACCTTTATTCTGCATTCCACTCCGTAACAAAATAATAAATTACAGTAAAAGCAACCACCCCGCCCAACCCAAAAGATAAAATACAACTTAAATTCATTTACTCTCCCTCCTTAAAGTTAAACCTTAAAATCAAAAGCTAGAGTGTACCTTTTATCGCTTTAAATACCAATAGCGACAATCCGATTTAAGATATCCATTTAACTTATTGACAAATAAGGAGATATATGGATAATGGTCCTATCTTTCCAATAACATTAATACAGGGTTCTGGGGTTTTTCTCCCGTTTACGGGAGAAAAAGGGATTTTTTTCTTGAACCGAATTGAGGTCAATTATGTTTGATATCTCAGAGAACGGCAGAGAAGCGGTTGTTTCATATTTAAATAAGACCTTTAAGGATAGGCGTAATACAGAGACTGCTTCGAAAACTTTAAAAAATGAGCTTGATAAGCCGATTAAGAAAAGCAGACTAAAAAATCTTATTCTAACTAAATCCCTAATAGTAAAATTGTAGGAAAGAGGTATAGGATTCGATTATGGAACCTTGCCCTCGAATTAATATTAGCTTTCTCAGTACTTCTTTCCCCCGATTTGAAGGTGATTTTTCCGGGAATTTTATTTTTCGCTACGCCCAGGAATTAAGCAATCTCGGAACTGATATAGAAATCATCGCTCCAGATGATCCTGCATCTCTACCCCTTTCAGAAAATTTTAGTCTCGTCCGTTTCCCCTATTTTTTTCCACGCTCTTGGCAAACTCTTGCGTACGGATCAGGAATCATGAATAAGCGCAGTGTGTTGAGCTGGCTACAACTTCCCTTTTTATTAATAAAGTTTTTTCTCGCTGCTTTACGATCCACACGCAAAACACAGCTTGTACATGCATTCTGGTCCGCTTCTGGGATCATCGCTCTGGCGGTGCGTATCTTTAAATCCAGGCCGGTGGTCATCACTCTCTGGGGTTCCGATAAACTTGTTGCGCAGATACCTATCCTATCAAAACTAATAATCAGTGTTTTAAATACAGCCGATGCCATCATATGCGAGGACAACAACATAAAATCACTTTTAGTATCCCGAGGTCTTGATTCAAAAAAAATAACGCTGATCCCCAATGGAATAGACTTACAATCTTTCCAACCAGGTGACCCTATGAAAGCTAAAAGAAGCTTAGGATTGCAAGATGACCAACACATCATGCTTTCAATAGGAAGTTTGAATAAAACAAAAAACCATGCCCTGCTCATCAATACTTTTGCAGAAATAGCCTCTTCGAAAAAATCATGGCATTTGTATATTATTGGCGAAGGAGAGGAACAACAGAATTTAGAAAAACAGGTTTTAGACTTAAAATTAGAACAAAAAACGACATTGCTAGGATTGCACGACCATAATTCAATTTCCAAATGGTTGAAAGCAGCAGATATCTTTGTTCTTCCCAGTCAGAATGAAGGTACTCCCAATGTGTTGTTAGAAGCTATGGCCTGTGGTTTACCGGTGATTGCCTCGAAGGTTGGAGGAATTCCCGATCTAATCCATGACAATACAGAAGGTTTGCTTTTTGAGTCTGGCTCAAAGGACGATTTAAAAGAAAAGCTGAATCGGCTAATTCAAGACAAACAATTGCAAAAAATGCTAGCTAAGAATGCCCAAAAAAAAATATCCACCCATTATGATAGCTGGGAAAATCAGGCAAAAAAATTGTTAGCGTTATACGAGCAGCTTCTTTCCTCGAGAAAAAAATAGATGCCCCGAGTCCTTACAGTTTATTACAAACACAAACCTGGCGGATTCTGTCGGCGATTGCAGTTTAAAATTCAAGCCTTTCTCGATAAGGGTTGGGAGGTTCATTATATAGCTATCGAACCTTTTCCCTATACTCACCAAAACTTAAAGCCGCATATTCTCCCCACCCCCATGTCTAACCATCATTCCATTCTATTTTGGATTTATTTTTTTACTGCCATCCCAGGTTTTCTTATATGGGTAGGAGCCAAAAATAAAATCAACCTGATCACCACCGGTTCACCCCTTTATGCATTTTTCTGTGGTCCGGCAAAATGGCTATTACGAGTCCCCATGATAACCCTTATATTGATAAAGCCCAATTTTCATACGGAATGGAAATCTGGTCTTGAAATATTTCGAGTATTGGAACGTTTTCTAGAAAGACTCGGATTGAAATGGTCAAATGTTTCGTTGGCCAATTCATGGGGAAGTGGCAAAGCTTGGAAAATTATGTACGGGAAAGATGGGGGAAATATTGAAGTCCTTCCCAACCATGTAGATGCGCCCTCTTTTGATAAACTCAATAATAGGAAAAAGATTCTCAACGAATTCTCATTGGAGAATGATTTCTTTTTAATTGCAAATACAGGACTGCTGCAAAAACGAAAAAATCTAGACTGCTTGATTCGAGCTTTAGCGGGAGCAAACAATAAAAAAGTTCTACTCCTATTGATCGGTGAAGGAGAGGAAAAGGAATCACTCAAGGAATTGGCTGAATCAATGGGAGTCGCGGATCAAGTTATTTTTACAGGCTGGAGAACAGATGCGAGGGAGTTGGTTCAAGGCTCAGATTTATTCGTCTTCCCTTCCTTAAGAGAAGGTATGGCCGAGTCCCTTCTAGAAGCAACCACTTGCCAGTTACCCTGTTTGGTAAGTTCTATACCGGAAAACATCGATGTCATCCAAAATCCAGAACAACATTTCCCTTCAAACTGCCCGGAAATTCTTACCGAAAAAATCAATCGACTGATTAAAGACAAAGAGTATTATCAAAACCTCTGCGACTCGACAAATGAAGATAAAAAGCGGTTCGTTTTTGATTGGGGTAAAAAATTTATGGAGTATGTAGAAAAGCTAATGAAAAAAAATTAAGCCCGCAAACGATTTACATAGCGAATCGTTTCCGAGGAGTATTTTCCTGTGACTTCAGGTAAAACTGCTGCAACCTGATCCCATTGGCTCACACTTCCTACCTTTTCTATCGCTTTCGCAATATTACCCATCCCTGCGTTATAGGCTCCTGCCGCAAAATTCCAAGCTTCATCACCAGGAATACCTTCCCTGGTATATTTATCAAAAAGTTTTCTCAGGTATCTTGCAGAAGCATCCAGATTCGATTCTGGATGCAAGACCGAACCAATAGAGTGGTCTTCCTTTAAGTTTAACCCAAGCTCTTTAGCCGTAGCAGGCATCAGTTGCCCCAAACCCATCGCTCCGCGAGAACTTTTAGCATCGGGATCAAATGCAGATTCTGTATTAATCAATTTCTGAAACAAGTTTTCTGGAACATTATTTTTTTGCGCGATCTGATTTGCAAGTTCAGGCAAGGACTGTTTTTGTGGTAATGCGGAATGAGTTTTTGAAATACTGGCATCATTATAACTTTGAAGCACCGTATTAATATTTGGTCTAGCTACAGACAGGTTTTGATTATTTTTAAGCTTCAAAAGCGACTGAGTGAAGTCTGGAATGCCTGAAGACGACTCTGATTTGGATGGGCTCCAAGCCTGAATCATATTTAATTGGTGTTTGATTAGCAGAGAGTAAAAGTTATTTTTTGAAAAATTTTCTTTTGGAGATGCCACCGAAGAACTGATGGCCGACTGCATTTTTTCAATTATTTTAAAATCTAACATGGTCTTCCTAGTGACAAATTTTTGACAGACACCTCCTAAAATTATGAAAAAGCAAACTGCGTGCCAACGAAAATCTGACAACTAAAATACCCTCTAAAGGTTGTTTTTCAAAGATTCTTGTGGAACTATAAGACTTGCTACAGTTGGGTAATCTTCTAAGTTATAAATTTTAATTCCAATCTGGGTCGGGGAACCTGGATATTCTAATAAATCCTGGAGATTTTTTGATGGACATCCAAACCCTACTCGATGATGACCTGCCTATTGCCACCCCGCCCGGCATTTATCACCAGTTTCAAGAAGCTATGAATTCCGATAACGCTTCTTTTGACAAGTTTGGTGAAATTATTCTTCATGACAGTGGTTTGACTGCCCGGTTACTACAAATCGTCAATAGTGCCTATTATGGGTTTTCTGAGCCTATAGAGAAAATTTCAGATGCTATAAGTGTGGTTGGAATAGAACAACTTAGCCACCTCGTCCTCTCCACAGTCGTTACGGATAAGTTTAAATCCATTCCTGAATCGGTACTCAATATGGAGTCTTTCTGGGAACACTCTATAGCATGTGGACTGATTGCCCGAGAACTGGCTTCCTATAAAAACAATCTTGACCCTGAAAAGTTTTTTGTTGCGGGAATGCTCCATGATATAGGACAAATTGTTTTATGCTCAAAGCTCCCCTTATTAAGCATGAAATT